>JBDNAO010000102.1:0-20869 GCA_039768375.1 Desulfobacterales bacterium
GCCGTCTCGACCTCATCCGCTGTGCACTGCGGCGCCAGTGCAATCACTTCTCCTGTGGACGGGTTGTAGCAGTTCATGTATTTGTCTGTTTTGGACTCCAGCCATTGGCCCCCGACACAATATTTGAGCTTTTTAGGCACATCGCCCGCCTCCCCCTCATTGTTGACAAAGTATCGCTCCTTTTTCTTTTCAAGCATTCTTCGTCACTCCTTTCTCTTTTTTTTTAGCCAACCATTCTTATGAATATTTACTGTTTGTTCCGAAAATTGTTCTGAAGGCGATGCGTTCGATCAAATTCGCCGCTATTTGATAAGTGCGATCAACCGTTGTTCCCCGTTGTTTCCCGGCAACTCTGGGGTTGATTTCGGTAATATCCATCCCGACGATTTTCACTCCCTGCCCGCCAGCCTGGCATATTGTCTCCGCTAAACGGTAAATTTGCGCTTCGGAAAGACCCTGCCAGTCGCGAAAACGGACGCCGTCGAGTGCATTGCGGGCACCGATATCCATATCAATGGACACATAGACATACGGCGTGCGGATTTTATTCAAAAGACTTTTAACTTTGGTCGGTTTCAACCGACACTCATCTTTGGTGATGATGGTAGCGCCGCGTTTCCTCAGGCCGGTGTAAACCTCAAGATATTCGGTAATCCTTGAATCCTTTATACGAAACGCCTTTTTGCCCGGAAAGTCGCTGACGCCTAAAATATAGAGGTCACTGGGATCAAGAGCGCCATCTGACAGAATGAAGTGCAGAAAGGAACTCGCGTTGTAACTTTCAGGCCGGTTGCTCAGATACGGGTCGGCCGGGTCGTACGGGGAGCTTGGGTTGGTTTGCATGTCATATGAAATGGCCCCGGCCAGTTTCGACATGGGAACCGCATCGGTATGGCTGTCGATGACGAGGAGAGACAGTTTATCGTTGCCATAATGTTCTGCCAAGGCCTTGTAAACGCCACCCGTTAGAGAATGGTCGACCGCAACCAAGCAGGGAAAACGCGGCAGAATTTGCGAACGAACCGTCGCGGCAACCCCAGTGGCAAAATCAAGGCATCCGTTTTGATCGATGAAATGAACATAGGCCTCGACAAGGACACCGGATCGTTCGTCTCCGGCCGGAATGGGCCGAAGCCATCCAGGCACCTCCAGAGAGCCGCCAAAATCCCATTCGCTTTGCGGCACCTGACTTGAAAGGGCCTCGGCAACCGCAAGCACCGGGTCATCGGAACGGGTCCGGGCGACCGGTTCGGAGAGCTTTTCCTGGATAGCATCGTGTTTCTCGTCGCAGTCCAGAGGGCAACCGAACAGGCAGACTCTTTGTTCTGGGAACCGTATCACGTCTTGATGTTTAGAACTCTGTCGTTATTGGCCTATTCAACCTTGACGCTTGGGCGCCAGATTTATTAATTTGCCAAAGACCAAATTTGTCTGACGTATGTAGGCCGAAACCTTGCAAAAAAGCCACCGGATGTCAACATATATTATAAACATAAAAACATCTAATGTTTATGATATACATACCGCTTTCGTCTCCAGTGATTCCCGAGAAATTATACGCTGAAGGATACCAAGGTGAAAGGTTAAGCGCGCATTGCCGTTTCGGGGTATTTATTCGAATTGTTTGCTTTCACCGGAGCACAAGATCCCTGCTGGCGTCTTCTCGTTTACATAAACGCGCTGCTGGCAGCTATCCGACCTTGAAGAAATCGTCACGCGCTTTTCGCAACTGCTGTACGTTGGCAAGGGGGGACAGCGGTGCAATGCCGCAACCGGGTGTCAAAAAGTCGGTCCCGTTTTCGAGGCAAGCCACAGCTTCCTTGTAAGAATCTTCGACCGTACCCATAAACAAGGTCGTTGCCGTGGCAACGTTGCCGAAAACCCGCACGCCTTTTGCTTGCGCTATTTCCACCGCCTTTTTCAGATCTGCTTTTTCCTCGATGCTGATACCGGCCACACCGGTATCGCACATGAAGGAAATGATCTTGTCCGTGTTGGCACAGATGTGAAGGACGATCGGCCCCTTGGCCTTTTCGCATACAGATGTCATCATCGGCAGAACGAACTTTTCCCAGGTCTTGGGGCTCATGAGCGCCGGACCGGATGAAGGTTCGGCCAACACATAGTAGTCCGCTCCCTGATCGAAGGCCCAGTTGATCACGTCGATAACAACTGGCGTTGTGATGTCCAACACCTGTTGGACCTTGGCGGGTTCCTTGAACGTCCATTTCATGAACTGTTCCGTCCCGACGAGGTTGCAGGCGACCGTCCATGGCCCTTCGGTTTCCCCGAAAACCGCCACCTCGCCTGCGAGCTTTTCCTTTAGGATCCTGAACTGCTCTTTATAGGCCGGAAATCGTCCTTTTTTGAAAAAATTGTCAGGATAGGCCAGTTTGTCCAGACTCTCGGCGAAAGGATGTTCCTTGATAAATTTCTGCAGGTCGATCTTGGGCTCACCCAGGGTGCATCCCATGACTTCACTCACGGCGGTGATGTCCCAGCCCATGGCCTTGCACCATTCGAAACCGGCCTCGACATATCCCAGGGCCAGGGTCGCCATGGCTTTGGGATCGGTATCGGCAAGGGGCCTTTCGGCCCCCACCTTTTTCATGATATCGACAACGCCGTAGGTGGTGGTGCACCCGACGGGGGTCATATCCACAGCTTTGCCCTCCAGTCGTTTCATAAATCTTTCTTTGAGTGTCATTTTTTCCCTCCCGCTGATAAAAAACGGTTCATCGTCTTCCTTCTGCCGGGAACGGCAAGACGGATTGTCTGCGCTATTGCGCAGCGGCTACTAAACAGCCAGATGATTTTGAATAATCTCAGGATGATCGATTAATTCCTGAGTGGAGGCGACGCCGGTGATCTTTCCTTTCGTTCCCATCAAATAATGGCGGCTGGCCACCTTCAGGGCCATGCGATAGTTTTGTTCCACCACCAGCAGTGTAATTCCTGATTTGACGCAAAAGTTTTGAATACACTCGGTGACGACACTCACCAGAAGAGGGGACAGCCCCTGGGAAGGTTCATCCATGATGATGATCTTGGGGTTGCTGATCAGTGCCCGACCGATGGCCAGCATTTGCTGTTCGCCGCCACTGAGGGTCGAACCGTCTTGTTTGGTTCGCTCGGCGAGAACAGGAAACTGATCATATAGTCTTTCCAGCGTCCACTGATTGTCACCATTGCCCGGGCGGGCCGCTAGCTTGAGATTCTCTTCTACATTTATCCCAGGAAAAATATGTCTTTCCGCCGGGACATAGGCCACCCCCAGTTTCGAAATCGCGTGGGGTGGCAGCTTGGTGGTATCCTTCCCGTCGATGGTAATTTTTCCGGATCGGGGCGGGGTCAATCCCATCACCGCCCGCAGGGTTGTGGTCTTTCCGACGCCGTTGCGCCCTAAAATCGAAACGGCTTCACATTTTTCCACATGCAGCGAAAGGCCCTGAATAATGTGGCTTTCATCATAATAAGTTTGTATTTCCTCGATATTCAGAATCTTATCCTTCTTTACCAAGATAGGCCTCCCTAACCAACTCGTTGTTCCGTATCTCTTCGGGCTGGCCTTCGGCAATGATGCTGCCGTAGTGTAAAACCGTGATGGCGTCGGATATGCTCATCACGAGGTCCATATCGTGCTCAATCAGAACGATGGAAATCTCCTCAGACAAGCCTTGGATCAATTCAGAAATACGGCGGGTCTCAGCCGGAGACATGCCGGCGGTCGGTTCATCCAAAAACAAAATACTCGGGCCACCGGCCATGGCAATGGCCACTTCCAATACCCGTTGATCGCCATAGGCCAGATTCTTGGCCGGCTCACCGGCCAGGTCCTGTAAGCCGAGTCGTTCCAGGATAGCCCAAGTCTGCTTCGTTACCTCCCGCAGGTTTTTCTTGAGTGAGAATACTTTCAATGATCCGCCCCTGCGGGCTTGTCCCGCTATCCTTACATTTTCGAATACGCTCAAATTTCGAAATACGCTGGTAATCTGAAATGTCCGGCAGATACCCATTTTTACCAATTCGTGGGTGGGCTTGCTGGTAATGTCCTTTCCCTGAAAAATGACCCTGCCTGAACTGGCCGGTATGCGGCCGGTGACGATGTTGATAAAGGTTGTTTTCCCGGCGCCATTCGGCCCAATGATGGAGCGCAGTCCGCTCTCTTCGAAATTGATGCACACACAGTCCGTGGCCGTCACACCACCGAATTGGCAACACAGGTCTTCCGTGCATAAAAAGGCTTCCATAGCTCTGCGCTAACCCCTCTTCAGCCGTTTCAAGTATCCACCAAGCCCGACAAATCCCGTCGGCATGAACAATACCAGAAACACCACCACAATACCTAAATAGATCTCCCAGTGTTCCGACATGGTGCTGATATAATCTTGAATGTAAATGAAAATAGCGGCTCCCACCAATGGACCCCAAAGCGTCCCCATACCGCCGAGCAGCACCATCATCAGAACTCCGGCGCCGGCAAAAGCGCTCATGGTGGTGGGACCGATATAGCCTTTGTAAAGAATGAACAACGCACCGGCAACACCGGCCAGCGTGCAAGCCAGCATCCATCCGAGCAGTTTGTACATACGCACATTGATGCCAACGAAGGCGGCACGCTCTTCATTTTCCCGAATGGCTTCCAGCACCGCCCCAAAGGGTGATCGTATGATGCGGCGCGTGAGAATATAACAGATGGTGACGACCACCAATGTAAGAAGATACATGGCGGTAGGATCGCCTGAATGGCCGATTTCCCACCCAAAAATGCTGATAGCGGGGTTGGGCATACCCATCAGACCATCGTCTCCACCGGTCAGGCCGTACCATTTCCATACAATGGTATGGAACATCATGCCGAACGCCAAGGTGAGCAAAGCAAAGGCCAGCCCGCCGGTACGCACCTGAACCCACCCCACGGGCAGGGCCACCAGGGCAGTGAAAAACACACCGGTCAAACAAGCAAGCCAAAGGGAGGCGGGGGAAACATGGATCAAAAACAATCCGACCGCGTAAGCACTGATACCAAGGTAGGCGTTGTGCATGAAAGACAGCAGTCCGGTGAAGCCCAGCAGCACATCCAGACTCATGGCCAGCAGTCCGTAAATAAGCATTTCATTGATCAGACTGATATAAAACCGATTGGTAATGACGAAAGGAAATACCGCCAAGCCGGCAATGATAATCATGATGACAACGAATGTCGGCAACGAAAACCCCGGCTGCTTATCGGGTATCGTTAGGTGTTTGTCCATTACTCAAATTTTCCTTCTCCCAAAAGTCCGCGAGGCATAAACGCCAGAATCAACGCCATCAGCATGTAAACGATCACCATCGCCAGGTCGGTGATGAAAAATTCTGCCAACGTCTGCACCGCACCGACGAGAAGCGCAGCGATAACGGCACCCCGCAGGCTTCCCAGCCCGCCGATCACAATGACGACAAATGAGCTGATCAACATCTCATGGCCCATCAGCGGATCGATGGTGGTCAGGGGACCGGCGATGGTGCCGGCGATTCCGGCCAGCACACAACCTAAAACAAAGGCCCCCATGTGAACATATTTCATGTTCACCCCCAGGCAGGAGACCATTTCCGGAATTGTACTGGAGGCCCGTAAAATAATTCCAATTTTGGTTTTGTTTAAAAACAGCATCAAGCCGGTCATTACGGCCGCTGTTATGAGCAGCATAACCAACCGGAAGACCGGATACTGGGTTCCCAAAATCGGTACCGTCGCCTGAATCATTGCCGGAAGTTCAATAAAGCGCGGTTCATTGCCCCAGATATATTTGATCATGCCGTCCAGAAAAAACATCAGACCATACGTCAGGATAAGCGTATAGATCATGGATCTTTTGCGCATCGGTGCGATAATGGTTCTTTCGAGCACCAGACCCACGGCTGCCACGAGGACGGGTGCAAGGAGGATGGCTGCGAAATAGTTAAACCCTATGGCAACAATGGAATAGCCGGCATAGGCCCCCACGGCATATAACGAGCCGTGGGCCAGATTCATCACGCGGCTCAGGCCATAAATGATGTTCAAACCGATAGCCACGATCAAAAAGACGCCGCCCAGCACGAGACTGTTTAGGATAATATCGACTGCCGTACTGAGTGATCCGCCCATTTTGTATTTCTGTGTCCTTGAAAAGGATTTGTTAATGATGGATTTCCACCGAGCTGCGGGTAATCGCCAGGAAAACCCGCAGCCTGGTGATTGTTAGCTGGTTTCCATCCATAAATGGCCCTTTTCCGCAATTTCGGCGTCAATCACGCTAAAGACGTGACAGGTCTACGGAATCGCTTGTGCGGCGTACAGAAGTACGCCTCCGCGCAATTTCTTGATTTCCTTGAACTTGCAGAAAATTGCACATTTCTGGATCGGAAACTTACCAGTGCCCTTAATGAAACCGTGGATGGGCAATAGCTGACGATCTCAGGCCGCAAGCCGGTTAGGCGCACCGTGGCAACCGAAAAATCAATCCTGAAGCGGATCAACCGGCCCGTCTCTGCCGTGAAACGCCTCGCCCGCAACCGTTAAACATCGATAAAATGAGCGATCACTCCGGAGGGCCTAACTCCTCGGCCTTAAATGTCTCCAGCACTTTCATGTATACCTTGGCGCCGTAAGGATTCGATGGCGCGGCCATCGTTTCCGTCAGGACCGCATCGTTGCGCATGCAATTGTCTTTGGCGGAGATCCGAACCGTACCGTAAGGGCCGTCAAAACTGATGCCTCTAAGGGCATCGGCGATTTTTTGAGGGTCCGTGCTGCCGGCTTTTTCGATGGCATTGAAGAGGTTCATGGCTCCGACGTAGCTGTGTACGGCCGCATCGGAGGGGATGGTGTTGTATTTTTTCCAGAAGTCCATTGCCCATTTCTCTGAGATCGGGTTTTGGACGTCCCAAGACCAGTCCGACGCCCCGAATATCCCGTAACAGGCTTCCCCACCGGCCTCCAGTTCCACCGGTCCCGGCGCAGCGGCCGATACGATTTTGGCCTGTTTCTGGAGACCGAAATCGTAAGCCTGTTTGGCAAAAACAGGAATAACGTTGGTAATGAAGGCGATGTAGATGCCATCGACACCGGATGCCTTTATCTTGCTGATGTAGGAGGACCAGTCTTTCGTTTTGATGGGAGCCTTATCGAAGTCTTCGTTGTAGATTTTTATACCGTTCTGCTTGGCCAGTTCGATGAAGCGTTTACCGGCGTCGTGCCCCCAGGCGTAATCGTGCACGATGACGTAGTAGGTCCTCTTCTTCAGGTCGGGCCGGGCCATGATTCCCTTAACATTGCCCACGGCCGTCTGGTCGTTGGCCAGCTGACCACTTCTGAAGACGAGCGGATGCAGCCCGTAAAATGCGGTTGTCATGACGTGCGTGCTGAGAAAAGGCACATTGAGCTTGTCAATGTTTTTCGCCAACGCAAGCCCAACACCGCTGGAGAATACCCCGATCAGCGCTATGCAGCCGTCTTTGTAAACCAGCTTTTCGGCCTTGGTCACCGCGATGGGCGGTTTGACCTGGGTGTCTTCCACCAGCAGCTCAATCGGTCTTCCCAAAACCGTTCCTTTTTCCACTGCCGCCATCTCGATCCCGTACTTCATCTCGAGCCCACCTTGGGCCACGATCCCGGTCAAGGGCACGAGCACACCAATTTTCACCGGATCTTTGGCGGCGGCTTTAAAAGGTACGAACAAGGTAACGGCAAGCACCACACTCAGTAAAACCAGCATAACCTTCTTCATCTTTGTCTCCTCTCCTCTGTTTGACGTCTTGTTAAACGGGCTTAGACCACCGGCCGGTGGTGCAAACCCCGGACCCCGTTACGCAACTTAATCTGCAATTATATCCCCCTATAAAACGTGCCGCGAGCGGGTAATGATTTTTCCTTTTTAAATAGCCTTGTCGATCAGTTCGGTCAGGTCATGAAGCGTCACCTGGCTATCGATACGCCTGGCCCCTTCGGTAAGGTTGAAATAACAAAACGGACAGGTTGAGACCATTTTGTCGGCCCCGGTTTCCATCCCTTCCTGGACCCTGAGGCCGGCGTTTTTGCCCGCCCAATCCGTGAATCCGGTCATCACGCCACCACCGCCGCCGCAACAGTATGAGTTGCCGCGGATGCGGTCCATTTCCGAAAACTGCAAACCGGGAATCGCCTTGAGGATCTCGCGGGGAATGTCGTAGAGGCACTCACTCTCGTCAACGTCCACATAGGCCCCTTCCCACAATTCACTGCCGTCTTTATCCACCCGGAACTTGTTTAAGTGGCGTCCCGTGTGACACGGATCGTGGTAGGTCACATGCCAGGGCAATTCGTTTTTGAACGTCAATTTGCCGTCCTTCATCAGTCGATGCAGAAACTGCACCGTGTGAACCACCTCTATTCCGTCCATCATCGGGTCGTATTCCGACGAAAGGACGTAGTCTTTCTTTATGGCACGAAAACAACCGGCACAGGAGGTCACGATGGTCTTGACACCCTTTTCATCGTGCAACCTTCGGAACGTTTCCAGGTTTTCGGTGGCCACACGCTTGAACTCTTCCGCGTCACCGACTCGCATGGCGGTCGATCCGCAGCAAACTTCGCTTTCGCCCAAAATTCCGAAATCGATTCCCAGCTTCTGGAATATCCGTGCCGTGGCCTGGGGTACCGACATGGCCGTTTTATTGAAAGCGCCGGTACAGCCAACGTAAAACAAAACCTCGGCCGCCTCCTTGTTGATGTTTTTGATCGGGGTTTTGGCTTTTTTGAAAGGCCGGGTCCAGTCCAGGCGCACCCGTCGCGGTCCCTGGTAGGGGTTGTTGTAGTTTTTCATGGACTGAACCAGGTTCTTCTGCAATGGCATGGGGCCGGCACCGCTCTTCACCGCCTCGCGGCGCATGGCTTCGATGACTTCCGGGATGTGGGGTTTGTAGTCCACCTGGCACTGGTTCTGGCACCCCCCACACACCGTACACTTGTAGATCGCTTCCAAAAAATCGGGATCATCGAAGGTAAGACTGCCGTCTGAAATGCCGCGGGCATACGCGGCCTTGCCTTTGGACGAATAGTAACCTTCAAATCCGAACTCCGTTCCGGAGGGGCAAATCGGTCGAGCAAACGGCGGAGGTCCGTAATCGTAGGCCGAACGGCATGTCCCACAGGCCGTGCACCGCCAGTAATAGTGTTCAAGATCTTTCAGCGAAGGGATTTTCCAATCCATGTAATCCTCCAATCATGTTTGTGACAGTGTCTGTCCGTCAACATAAGGGCCGTATACCGGACAGGCTCAACGTATGAGGCACTGCCGGAAATTGGTGTCCCAACTCACAAAGCCAGTTTGCCCGGATTCATAATATCGTTGGGGTCGAGCATCTGCTTAACCCGCTTCAATAAAGCCAGGTAGCCCGGATGGGCCATTTTATTTATCTCCCGGCCGAAATCCACCGGCGGTTTGTAGGGAATCCCTCCGTTTTCTAAATCTACTTTCAAACACGCCACTATCGCTTCACGCGCGTTCTCGGTCTCCTCCGGATTCTGTTTGTTGAACGGGATCATCGCCCGCAACATTCCGTAATGAACGCCCCTGTACATGCTCATCCGGATCGACGGCGATAAATTGCGATCGATCAGGATGTTTTTCCACGCAGTGTAAACCGGCGCCCATTTGTTGGCCGGCGTGAACGTTCCCGGCCAAGAGATCCCGGCCCCGGCCATTTTGCAGTAATTCTTGGTGGACCCGACGATTTGACTCGGCAGCTGCGTTCGCGCTCGCAAGGCCTCTTCTGGATATTGGGTCACCTTCAACGATGTCCCTTTTTTCGTCTCCTCATCGACCACCATCTGCCAAATTTCTTCCCGGGCCTCCCTTTCCTTTTCGGTGAACGAATTGGTGTTGGCAAAACTGAACCACTCGGGCTGGTCGTCCGGTTTGGGGCGATAGGGATAAGGAATCGGCACCTGCGCCAACCACCAGGAGACGGCCGTTAAGTCGTCACAAATTTCATAGTTACTCAGATTAAGCATGTAGGAATACATGTCTTCGACATTCTCACTGGAAACCGTGAACACCTTTAAGACCGGCGGGATCGGGTGAACGGCAATGCCCAGCTTGGTCACGACACCTGTGGTCCCCAACCAGCCCTTGAACAAGCCGTCCAGCTTGGGCAGGGGCAGGGTGCTGTGCCACGCGTCCTCAACGATTGCACAGGACCCCACCCTCACCAGTTCTCCGGTCGGCAGAACGACTTCCATGCTGGTGATTTCCTGGCTGTTGAGTCCGTAACGCGCGTTCAGTCCGCCGATGCCGTGGTTAATGGCACAGGAAGAAACCGATGCCGACGGCGGGCCCACCGGCCAGCCGAAGCGCAGTTTGTGTTCATAGAGGGCCTCCGCCAGTTGTCCGTGCGACACTCCCGGTTCAATAACGGCATAATGGGACTCCGCATCGATCTTTATAATTTTGTTCATCCGCTTTAAATCCAGCAGAATCCCGCCGCGTTCGGGAATACACAATCCGCCGATGTTGGTGCCGGCCGTATACGGTATCACGGGTATCTTTTCCTGGTTCGCAAAGCGCATGATCTGTTGGATCTGCGCCACGGTTTCGGCCATGACCACATAGTCGGGCAGTTTGGGCTGCACGAACGACATGTCATAGGAATACGCATAGCGGACGTGTTTGGCTGCGGTGGCGTTTTTTTCCCCCACTATAACCTGTAATTCCTTGACGACCTTCAATGTTTCTTCTGGAACTTCGGGCATTTCTGTCACAGTTTACCTCCTCATGGATCGTATTTAGAGCTAAGCTTAAAACAATGTGTCACCGTCGCAATAGTGTTTCATCCGCTCGTCCACCTCCACGATGTGCCGCTGCATTTCCGCCCGGGCCTGTTCCGGATCGCGTTTACGCAAGGCATCAAAGATGCGCATGTGAGCCTTGTAGACCTGGATGGAAAAATCCCGATCCAGTTCGAGCTGCAGCTTAATCTGGACAATAGCGTTTTTCAGCGAGTCGATGACGAAGCATATCAAGCGGTTGCCGGATATCTGGGCAATATGGTGATGAAACTTGGTGTCCAATTCGTAGTAAAATGGCACCGCGTCCATTTTTTCACGGGTTCGATTCAAATTGTCTTCCAGGTAATCGAGATCGGCCTGGGTGCATTTAAGGGCGGCAATTTCGGCAACCTGCGGTTCAATAAACGTGCGCAGTTGGGTGAATTCACCGATGGATGGGTTCTGAAAGAAAATATAGTTGAACATATTGTTGCGGGCTGTTTCCAGATCGACTTCCGTGACAAAGGCCCCTCCACCCATTCCTTGCTTTACCTCGAGCATGCCGAGGGCCTCCAAAGCACGCAGCGCTTCTCTCAAAGAGGCCTTGCTGACACCGAATTCGGCGGAAAGGTCCTTTTCCGAAGGAAGACGGTCGCCTGGTTTCAACCGGCCGGAAATGATGGTCTCTCGAATTTGTTCAACGATATTTTGGGAAATTCTGTTAACACGAGCTGTTTTAAACATTTTTTATATTCTGAACATAATTTAGGTTATTAAGGCAGGTAACATTTTGATATTTTTCCTCAGATGCCATAATCCCCTGGCCGTGTCAAGAAGAATAATAAATGTTTATAACATCAGATGTTTATTATATTTTTAGATTGACTTTTGACCGCCCATAGTCTAAAGCCGGGCGAGAAAAGCGCCGAACACCATTACAATTAATTTTAGCCTTAAAGGTGTTCTTATCGGGAAAATATCGTGCGATTCCAATGGGGTTTGAGCTTGCGTAGGCCTTTAATGCACTAACCGGAATATGTAAGGGGACAAAAAATGGCACTCAAAATCGACGCTCTAAAATGCACGGGATGCATGGCCTGTGAGATGGCCTGCGGCTACCACAGGGACGACGGCTTTGCCCTCCTATCGTCCTGTATCGTGGCTTACCGAACGAAGGAGAAAAAAGATTATTTCGGCGTCATCCTCAAGCGGGAGGAGGATCTGTTGATCGCCAGACCCGAAGGAACGGAAATTAAACGGATTGGAGAGACAGAGGAAACACCCGCCGCCGGCAAACAGCAAGATGCCTCTGCCAAGCCGATGCTGCTTCGGGAAGCCTGCGATCTGTGTGAAGAAATGGACCTCGGTCCCATGTGCATCAAATTCTGTCCGTTCGACGCCATCAGCGAGGACTAATCGCATCGAAATATCTGGGAGGAACTCGGTATGGAATATTTATCCGCCAACAAAATTCTGGTTGTAGATCTAACATCGGCCGAGGTCACCGATGATGAACTCAGCGACGAACTGGTGAGGGAGAAAATCGGTGGTGCCGCTGTCGCCAAACACCTTTACGAACAGCATGCCGACGGCGATCCGATCGTGATCGGAACGGGACTGCTGACCGGAACGCTTTTCCCAGCCGCGGCCGCCGGTGTCATTACAGCGAAAAGCCCGGTGACCGGAAAGATCTCTCACTGTCCGATCACCCTGAAAGTGGGTTTGGAAATCCAATACGCCGGATTCGATTACATCGTCATAAAGGGCAAATCCCCCGAACCGGCATTTCTTTGGATCCATGACGGCGTCGCCGATATCTCAAGCGCCGCCGACGTTTGGGGCAAGAACGTCTGGGAGACAACAGACACCTGGCGCAAAGTCATGGGTGACGACCTGATTCAGACGATCGTCATCGGTAAAGCCGGGGAAGACCAATCCGAACTGGCCCAGGTCTGCTACAACTATTGGGCCAGCGGCGACCGATGGGGTTTTGGAAAGAATTTCGGAGCCAAGAACCTCAAGGGACTCGCTTTTCGTGGAATGGGGTTGTTGGAAATGGCCGATGCCGAAGAATTTGTCGAACTGGCCCTGGATGTTCTGGAAGAGGTCAAAGAAGGCGAGTTTGTCGGCAAAAAAGGAATCGGCGACATTTGCACCGCCATCGGAGAGGCCGATATTGACACCTGGCTGGCACCCATCGTTCATCGCCACAGTGCCTGCTACAACACGCCCTATGCCACCAACACGTTCGTTTTTCTTGACGAAGATGCTCAAAAAATGTCGGAGCCGGAACATTCGGAGCCCGGCTTTCTGATTACCGATATTTTCGGATTGATCGGATTTAAAAAAATGGGCATTTCCGCTGTGGAAGCATGCAACCTTCTCAAGGCCTGCGCCAAATACGGCATCGATGCCGCCGCCGTTGCCGAATTGAGCCTGGCGACGGGCAAAAAGACCTTGGCTGAAATTCAGGGTTCATTCGCAACCCTTGTCGGCGCCGTCACCCGGCCCGGTAGCGGCATTTTCAGTCCCTGGTGCCCCAATCAGCCTTTGTTCGACAAATTCGATGATGCCGGTGATGACCCGACCGCATGGTGGGAACGCCGGATGGCCGTCGCCTCTATATTCGGCATCCATCCCATTTTTTCGGTCATGTCGCCTGAGATCACGGAAGACGACCTGCTGGAAATCGCAACCGTGGGAACCGAGGTTGAACTCAGCCAGGATACGCTGGACAATGCCGTCAATTACCTGCTGAAGTAGAGGTTTTTTTCTAAAGAAGCCCTTACCGGTTATCGGTCCGCCGCCGTATCGTTCGTGAAACCCGATGATGCGGTGCCCCATCGCTAGCAAGCGGCGGATCACTGTCTATTCATCATCCTGACTGAACCATGATCTCGATCAGACAGCACGAAAATGGCATTCGCATCTGTATATGATCAGTACGCCGCTGCCAATGACAGGCTGGCCAGGGGCGAGCGACTGTTTTTCTCCGGACAGGAGGGCCCGGGGCGTATAACCGACCGGGGAACCCCCGGCAGCCGCCGGTTGCGCTATCCCAAAATCGGTATCTTCGCCGGTGAAGGCACATCCCACTCGTGGCTGTGGTTTGTCGATCTTTTTGATCGTATGGGCTTTCACGACCTTTCGTTTTTAAAGGAATCGGCCGTTCAGGAAGGTGGACTGGAAGGTCTCGATGTTTTGGCCGTGTCCGGTGGAGACACATTCTCCATCGCAGCGGCACTGGGGGCAACCGGGGCGAGAAAAATCCAGGCGTTTATCGAAAATGGCGGCCTGTATATCGGGAGCTGCGCCGGCGCCTATCTGCCCATGAATTCCTCAAAACCACCTTTGAACCTTTTTAATTTCGCCGCCGTTAAGATCACCAACCTCAGCAAGCTGCTCCCCGCATGCCACCAGATGACCTACAAGTTTTCGACGGCCTATGGGTGCTGTTATGTCTTTCATCCGGTGCGGGAAGCGGTTGGCTTGCGCATCAACGACAGTCTCCCTTTTACCGGAGCCGGTTCTTTGACCGCTCCGCTGTACGGCGGGCCGGGCATGCTCGTTTCGGACACGGACCAGGTTCTGGCGTATTACGAATATTTTACAAACAAGACTGCCTTTCTGGTGGATGAAGCGCTGGCGTGCGAGACGCTGATTGGCAAGGCTGCGGCCGTCCGTGTGCCCTTCGGAAGCGGATGTCTGTATCTTTTCGGACCGCACTTTGAACATCCGCATTATCCGCAAGCAAATAGACTGGTGGCGGATGCCGTTTTCTGGGATACTGGAAGTTCAATGCAGGGTGCACCGTCGCCGCAAATGAAAGTGGAAAAACTTTCCGAATCCGACAGCCAAGAGCTGATCAGGGATCTGAAACGGGAATTGAGCAATTCGAGAATTGTGGCGTCCGGACTCGAAATGCGGCCCGTTAGATGGCTGATCGGCGCAAAATATTACGAACCTGAAAAAATAAGAGTGTTTCTGGAATCGATGTGGCGTCGCATCAAGCCCCTCGAAGCCCGCGGCCGCATATGCACAGACGCCGGTTTGTCCGCCGAGCTTTTGGCTTATGCCACGGAAATCACCGCTTTGCTTCGTCTGATGAAAAACGAACTGGATGAAAAGCGCGATACCCTGTGCATTGCCCGCAGGCTATTCGCCCTGTTGCGCAGCTACACGGCGGCGTTTCTGCGTCTTTACTTTCTGACCGTATCTGAAACCAATTGATATCCGAGGAGTCGACATTGGAGAGCAAGACCGTTCATCCCCGATCTGGGCTCAAAACCCGTATGGCCATATGGCTGACGGTTGCGGTTATCCCGCTGTTCGTGGTTGGGATTGCGGGAAAAGTAAATGCAATTGTCGGTTTCGAATCCGAATCCCGGTCCAACTGGTATGTCGATTTGAACCGTTTCGCCCTTTCAGCACACACCGGCTTCAAGTGCGAGGAGTGTCATGGGACTATGATTGAAAACGGTCGGACTCATCCGGACAAAGCAAACCCGGACTTTTTGAAAAAAGCGGCAACCCGCTCCTTCGACTACAGTCGCTGCCAGAAATGCCACAAACTGTCATACCAGCGGTACCTGGAAGGTGAACATGCCAAGGCCTTGTCAAAGGAGATGGTTGAAGCTGATACGGAATCTGCCGCGATGGCAAAAAAGACGCCGGCCCCCACATGTGGAGATTGTCATTCTTCGCATTACGACCGCTCCGGCCAATCACGGATCGCGGTCGGCCAACGCATGCTCGCCATGTGTGGTAACTGCCACAGGAAACAAACCACCAGCTTTCTTGAAAATATACACGGCCGATTGAGTGTCGATTTGAAAAACCCTGCATCGGCTCTTTGCACCGACTGTCACGGGGCCCATACCGCGGTTGGGCTCAAAGACCCGGCCGTAGCGCTGCCGGTCTGCCGGCGATGTCATCCGAAGGCCGAAGCGGAATTCACTAATTTTGTAATCCATGCGTCGATGTCCGGCCTGCCCGACGCCGACTCCCCCAAGCGTCAGTCGATTCTATGGATCCAGCGCATCAAACTCGCCGCCATCACTGTGGTGGCGCTGTCGCTGATTTTCTTTTTCGGCCACAGCCTCCTGTGGCTCTTGCGAGAACTGCACGAAAAACTGAGGAAACATTAGGATGGCCGAGCGACCGTATCGACAAAACATCCAAATTCGATTTTCCGTTCTTCACCGGTTCCTGCATCTTGTGGTGATGATCGGTTTTACCGGCCTGGCCGTTACCGGCCTCTCATTGGGATTAAGTTCCACGGCGCCGGCCAGGGGATTCATCTGGCTGGTGGGCGGATCCGCCAACGCCGGTTGGCTGCACCGTTTTTTCGCCGTCATCACCTATTCGTGTGTGGTGATGCATGCGGTGTGGTTCCTTTATTATAAAATGGTCCTGTCGGGAAAACTTACCGGCCCGCTTTCCATCGCTCCCTCCGTAAAGGACCTCAAAGATTTCATTCAGAACTTGGGTTACTTTTTGGGCCGCAGGGAAGCGCCTCCGCGTTTCGACAAATTCACCTACATGGAAAAACTGGACTACTGGGCCCTTTTTGTCGGGATGAATACCATGGGAATAACCGGCCTGGTGTTGTGGTTTCCAGAGTTCTTCACCCGCTTTTTACCAGGTTTTTTTGTCAACATCGCCCAGGTGCTGCATTTTTTCGAAGCCATACTGGCCGTTGCTGTCAAATTTTTTATTCATATCGGGTTGGCCCATTTCCGTCCCGCGGTTTATCCGGCCGACACGAGCATTTTTACCGGAAGAACGTCACAAGAGAAAATTATGGTCGACCATCCGGGCGAATGGTCGGCTATAAGCGAATCCAACGGTTCATCCGGTGAGCAGGCGTCGAGTATGTCCGTCCGGACGTCGTAAGGGTTAAACCGACGAAGCCTTATTGCGAGGAGGGGAACCATAGATCTGATGAGCGAAAAAGGTTGGAAGGGTTTGGGTGTTGCTGCCGCTATCGTCCTTCTTTTGGTTGCTGCCGAAGGTCCGTTGATGGCCGGTCAAAATGCAGCCGGCGAAACCGAGAAACGGGTCTGCCTGGATTGCCATCGGCAACCCAATATCAACACGAATGAGGGCGTGCAGTCATCCAAAGCGTTTTGCAATGATTGCCATGCCCGCCCCGACTGCCGTCGCACCGTTGATGGAAAGGATGTACCGCTGCAAGTGTCCGCCGAGACCTTCAACGGCAATCCGCATCAGTATGTCGCCTGTATTCATTGCCATACCGATGTGGCGCGGTCTCCTCATCGCACTGCCATCGGGGGACAGTGTCGCGATTGCCACACGGCTCACGGGGAAGGCACCGCCCACGCTCCGCATCTGCGGATTGACTGCCAGGCCTGTCATTTCAAGCATAAGTTCGTAAGGCTGGATGAAACGGACAATCGGGTTAAGCTGGCTCATATGAATGCCGCCCTGCAACCCATCGGCCTGGTCGACCACGGACTCGACGATGCGGGCAATGAACAGTCCTGCCGGCGATGCCATCAACCCCAAAACACCGTAGGGGCTCCGGCCGCCGTTTTACCCGCCAAGAGCCTGCTGTGTGTGGTGTGCCATCCGTCATCGCTCGGCGTCGGCCACCCGATTTTCTGGGTGGCGCTGATCACGTTTCTCGGCGGTATTTTTCTCATGGTTCGTTTCTGGTTCGTCGGCAGCGTTCAAGGCGAAGAGAAATCGCTGCACCGTAAAATCAGTCTCTCTTCCGATGCCGTTTGGCAGACGATTTTTTCGAAGAAGGTTTTAACAGTGCTCAGGGTGGTCGTTTTGGATATCATTCTGCAACGGCGAATCCTGAAAAACAGCGTGCAACGCTGGTCGCTACACTCCCTGATTTTCCTGGCCATCCTGATCCGGTTCGCCTTGAGCCTGCTCACCGGTCTGATGGTCAGCATCGATCCTGACGGTCGGTTGGCCCTGGTACTGATCGATAAGAACAATCCTTTCACGGCCTTTACCTACGATTTTCTGGGCCTGTGCATATTCCTGGGGGTGCTGTGGGCCGTCATTCAACGCCTTGTCGTCAAACCGGCCCACGTGAAAACTGAAATTGAGGACAATATCACGCTGGGTATTCTCGGTGGCCTTGTTATTTTGGGATTTATTGCCGAGGCGGCGAGAATCCTGATGACGCAGTTGCCGGCAGAGGTTGCCATGTACGCCTTCGTCGGGTATCCGCTATCAGAGGTTCTCGCGGTTTTGCCGGTCGACTGGCGCTCCGTCTATCCTTACCTTTGGTACAGCCATGCCATAATAGGCGCTGTTTTTGTGGCCTATCTTCCCTTCGGTAAACTTAAACACATATTCAATGTGCCGCTGACACACGTGCTGGAGGAGGTTTCAGGAATAAAGAAAGAACAGCGGGTATAAGAATGAATAAACAACAGACGCCATAGGTTAAAGACCATGTCCGAAGACCGTAAAGCCGACCCTGAGAGCAGTGAAGCCGCAGAAAAGGAAGATCTGAAAGACATCCCGCTTCACAGCCTGAAGATGACGCAACTCATTGAACTGGACGCCTGTACGCGTTGCGGTGAATGCCTCAGCTGGTGCCCGGTATACGATCAGGATGCCAAGGAAGCCATCATTCCAAGGCGAAAAGTGATCGACTTTTTAAAGATCGCCAAAGCGCAGCAGGGATTTCTGGCGAAAATCATGCGCAATGAAAAACTCAGCGATCCGCTCAAAGCATTGCTGGGCCGAATTTTCCGATACCGTAAGATCAGCAAGGCGGAAATAGATGATTTCGTTCAAAACCTCTATGAGTGTTCCACCTGCGGTCAGTGCGAGGTGGTTTGTCCGGCCCACATCGAAACCGTAATGCTGTGGGAAGAACTTCGACGGGTCATCGTTCAGGCCGGTTATGGACCGCTGGAGGCCCAGAAGGCATTGGTCAAAAGCGTCAAGGCCTTTGACAACCCCTGGCAGCAGCCCCGGGCCGCAAGAACCAAGTGGGCCCGCAGAGCCAAAAAGGACGGCCTCATTCGGGATCTTCCGCGCGAGATTAGAAAAACCAAGGCCAAAGTGCTTCTGTTTTTCGGCTGCACGGCCGCCTACGACGTCAATGTCAAACAAGTGGCGATCAATACCATCAACATCCTGGAGGCCCTGAATATCGATTACGGGATTCTGGGCAGCGAAGAAAAATGCTGCGCCAGTGTTTTGCTGCGGATGGGCGATCCGGAACACAAAAGAGTCTTCAAGGAAAACATCGACCTGTTCAACGGCCTGGGCATCGAAACACTGATCAGTTCCTGCTCGGGCTGTTTCAAGACGATTATGCAGGATTATCCGCGGGTGGCGCCGCTCAATTTTGAAGTGCTGCACACGGTTGAGTTTCTCACCCGCCTGCTGAAGCAGGGCAAGCTGACATTTCCCCATCCGGTCAACCGCACGGTAACTTTTCACGATCCCTGCCACTTGGGGCGGGCGACGGGTGGCTTCGATGCGCCCCGCATGATCATCGACGCCATTCCCGGTCTCAAGCTCGTGGAGATGCAAAGGAACCGGGAATACTCGCGATGCTGCGGTGCCGGCGGGGGATTGAAGGCCGGTTACCCGGATATTCAAAATAAAATGGCCCAGATGCGCGTCAGGGAGGCCGAGGAAACCGGAGCCGAATATCTCGTCTCCTGCTGTCCGTTCTGCTTCCAAGGGTTGAACGTGGGGGTCAACGCCGTCGAATCGCAGCTGATAATGAAGGACATGAGCAGCCTGGTGGCGGAATCGCTTTTGGGATATGATGTTTTCCAGAAGGCGGATGAAGCAGCTGCGGTAAAGGTCAGGAAAAAGGAAGACCAATCGTCCTCACCTCAAGCAAGACGCCCCGACACCCCGGCGGCGGCCGAAACCGGGAATCATGACGACGAACGGGCCGCCAAGAAAGCCGAGCGCGAACGCAAGCGCGCCGAAAGAAGAGCTGCCCGCCAAAAGACGGAGCCTGAAGGGTCCGATGCGGGGCCGGCCGCCGCCACGGAAACAGAAGCCGTGGCAGAAGCCGGTGATGGCACAGACCGGGCCGCTGCAGGGGTGGATTCGAAGGCAGCCAAGAAAGCCGAGAGGGAACGCCGGCGTGCCGAAAGAAGAGCTGCCGCAGGAAAGGAAGATAAACTGCCGACGGCTTTCGCACAGGAAACCCTGGAAGAAGAAACGTCAACACCTGCAACCGAAGCAAACCCGGTCGGCACTACCGAGGCCTCTGTCACTGATACAGTGAAAACTGCAACCGACAGTCCCGTGGATAAAAATATGGAAAGGGAAAGAAAACGCGCCGAGAAGCGTGCCGCCCGGGAGAAGGAAAAAGCCGCACGGCGGGCTGCCCGGGATAAAACGTGAATGTGCGCGAGTGAAAAAAACCGATTCTTCAAGAGCGGGAGGGGGATGCCGACGGAGGATACCCAAATTACCGAGGGGGTGTATTATGGCAACATACCGCAAGTATACCTACTGGGCAAATCAAGGGGAAGCTCAGAGGCTGAAGAATGATTTGACGGCCCAGGGGTTTGAGGTCGTCGAACCGCGCAAGGCGGTTTGTATCCCCCTTTCGCGGCGATCGGAAATCGGCATCGTCCCGCCCGACACCTGGAAAAGTACCGATCTGTGGGGCCATTTTTGCCGGCCTTCCGGTGAACAAATACATCGAGGTCGAAACACCTTTTTAAATGAAGCGCCTTGCGGAACCGCCCTTTAGGATGATATCAAGTTCCAGCAACCTATATGTCAAGAGAAAGTCCACGTTCAGATTCTACTTGCGGAATCACGCAAAATGCTACTGTTCAAAGGAATTGCAGGAGGAGACATGAAGCGATTCATTGTGGTTGCCACACTCATCACCCTTGCGGTGATTGTCGACAATGGATACGGCACTCAACCTTTGCGGCCACCCATCCGAATGGCCTACTTGCAGAGCGATATTCATCATCTGGCCTTGTGGGTGGCCCTCGAGAAAGGTTTTTTCAAAGGAAACGGTGTGGATGTCGAAGTGAAAGGCGTGTTCAAGGCCGGTCCGGAAATCATGACGGCTTTCGCCGCTGGGGAACTGGACATGGCCTATGTCGGAGAAGCACC
>JBDNAO010000515.1:0-2894 GCA_039768375.1 Desulfobacterales bacterium
TTCAAGTAACAGGCGATCGAACCCCTGAACCCTCGGATCCTCGAACCCTTCCCCACTTAACCACACTTGTTGTACCCACAGAAGTGACAAATCATGCACCCTTCCTCGAAGCTGATCGTCTGACCACACTCGGGGCAGGTTTCCCCCAGCAGAGCGTTTTTTCGGTTTGCCCGGCCGCCGCCGTTCGTCTCGGCCAGATAGCGTTTTTCCAGGACCCTGGCAATGGCATCCGGAATAGAGAGCACCAGCCCTCCCTGCTGAAAAACAGGGTGCTCCCCGCCGATTCCTTTCAACTGGTCCACGATCGCGCTCACCTTGACACCGGCTCTTAGCGCCAGTGAAACCAGACGGCCAATGGCTTCGGTCTTGGCGGTCGTCGACCGGCCTGATTTGCCAATGGTGGCAAACACTTCGAATGGCTGAGCTTCGAACTCCGTCACCGTAACGTAGAGTTGACCGAGGCCGGTCTTGATCTTGGTAGTGAAGCCCTCGAGCGTTTCGGGTCGATCTTTGACGGCCGTCATAAAACCGCTGCTCCCTTTTTTGTCTTTCTCTGAAAAAGAGAGCACCTGATTTTCCTTGCTGCCGTCGCGGTAAATCGTAATGCCCTTGCACTCGAGCTCATACGCCAGGTTGTAAACCTTTAGAACGTCTTCGGGAGTCACGTCACGCGGCAGGTTGACGGTTTTCGAGACAGCATTGTCTGTGTATTTCTGAAAGGCGGCTTGCATCCGCACGTGCCATTCCGGAGCAACGTCGTGGGCGGTCACGAATACGCGGCGTACGTCTTCGGGAATATCCTCCAGTTCGGCAATGCTTCCTCTTCCGGCAATCCGGTTCATAAGTTCGGAGCTGAAAAATCCGTTTTCCTTGGCAACCTGTTCGAAATAAGGGTTGACTTCGAGCAATTCGTCGTTGTCCATGACGCGCCGGACAAAGCTCAGAGCAAAGAGCGGTTCGATGCCGCTGGAACACCCGGCGATAATGCTCAGGGTGCCGGTGGGGGCGATGGTGGTGATCGTGGCGTTTCGGTACCGACCATCCTTTTTGTTCTTAAAGACGCTGCTGCCGAAATTCTTGAAGGTCCCTCTCTTCTTGGCGAGTTCCCGTGAGGCCTCCCGTGATTGATGTTGGATGAAGGTCATGACATCCTCCCCCAACTGCAGCGCTTCCTCGGAATTATAGGATACGCCCATCTGGTACAGCAAGTCGGCAAACCCCATCACCCCCAGTCCGACCTTGCGGTTGCCCTCCACCATCGCGGAGATTTCCGGCAGTGGATAACGTGACATGTCGATCGTGTCGTCCAGAAAACGGACCGCCAGCCAGACGATTTCCTTGAGCCCCTCGTAGTCGACGGCCGGGTTTCCGTCTACGGACATGACGAATTTCGCCAAATTGACGGAGCCGAGGTTGCAGGCCTCAAACGGCAGCAGGGGTTGCTCACCGCAGGGGTTGGTGCTCTCGATTTCACCCAAAGCCGGGGTGGGATTGTCGCGGTTGATGCGATCGAGGAAGACAATGCCGGGATCCCCGTTTTCCCAGGCCTGCTCCACCAAGTGCAGATAGACTTCAGCCGCATTCAGCTCGCCGACTTTTTGTTTTTCCTTGGGATCGATCAAGTCATAGGCGGCCAGCATCTTGACGGATTCCATGAAAGCATCGGTGATCCCCACCGATATGTTGAAATTGTTCAGATCATGATGGTATTTCTTGCAGGTGATGAAATCGAGAATGTCGGGGTGGTCGACCCGCAAAATAGCCATGTTGGCCCCGCGCCGAGTGCCGCCCTGCTTTACCTGTTCGGTGGCGGTATTGAAGATTTTCATAAAAGATACCGGTCCCGACGCCACACCGCCGGTGCTGCCAACCCGGCTATCCTTGGGACGCAGGCGCGAAAAGGAAAAACCGGTTCCACCCCCGGATTTGTGGATCATGGCCGCATTTTTCAAAGCCGAGAAAATACCGTTCAGACTGTCATCGACAGGCAGCACGAAACAGGCCGCCAATTGGCCCAGACGCCTTCCGGCATTCATCAAGGTAGGCGAGTTCGGCAGAAAATAGAATTCCGTCATCATCCGGTAGAACAGCGCCTCCATCTTCTCTGCCTCTTGGGCGTCGCTGTACTTTTCTTCGGCCCGCGCAATGTGATGGGCCACCCTGCGGAACATGTCCTCCGGGCTCTCGATTACCTTTCCATCGCTGTCTTTTCTCAAATAGCGTCTCTGCAGAACGGTCCGGGCATTTTCGGTCAAAACCAGTTCGTTTTTTACGAATATCGATTTGTCGAGTTGTACTGAGGAAGTCGATCGCAACCCATATTCGTTCATTTTAGCACCAATGAGCTTCTCGATAACAGCTGAGTTGATGGTGTCCTGGTCCATCCGGGCGATCTCCTCGCGTAGAAATCGACTGATGGTCATGGCCTGTTCGCTGTTTAAAGCGTTCCGGCGGACCAGCAGATCGGCGAACCGATCGTCGTCCCAGCGGTATTCATTCAAATCAAAACGACCGTCTGTTGTAATTAAAACCTTTCCCTGCTGACGCATTGATTCTCTCCCGATTATCCGGTAACAACGGTTACCGTTGATATGCTCGTATTTAGAGGGTTGGAAAATGGGCGGCAAACAGCTGTTGGCGAGCGCCGCCCACCGTTTGAAAACGGATGATCCCGGTCTTGGCGGTGGTTGTTTACAGAAGTCATGGTATGGATATCACACAACATGTAGTGTGTCAATGATAATTGACATCAATATCTGGATCTTTAACCCTCTTAAGTTAGCTGGTTTCACTGTGACAGTGTTGGTTTAGGTTTCAGATTTCAGGGCTTGCCCAACCGCATAAAATAATGCCAAATACCAAAATACAAGCACCAAATTCCAATGAAATCCCAA
>JBDNAO010000103.1:0-3485 GCA_039768375.1 Desulfobacterales bacterium
ACCACACACAGATCGGGACAGGATTCTTTGGCTTTTTGCAGAACCTCAACCCCGTCCATGCCGGGCATCTTGATATCGGTCAGCATGAGGTGATAGGGACCTTCGGCCAACCGTTCCAGCGCCGCGGGCCCGGATTCAGCCATATCGACGGAAAAACCCTCTTCTTCGAGCCACTCCTTCAAGGAGTCACGCACAATCAGTTCGTCGTCCACCACCAGAATTCGGAATTTCTTGCGTTCCTGCTCGGAAAACCGGATGGCACCGGTTGGGCACTCTTTTACGCAGGCACCGCAGCGGGTACAGACGCTGAAATCGATCACATACGGATTCGGTATGGCGTGCGGCACCGGCAGGTAGATGGCCTTACGGCCGGCCATCCCGGAGTTGAAGGCATCCGGGACCGTCACCGGACAAACCGCCGCGCATTCACCGCACCCGATGCACAGCGCCGGATCGACCCAACTCGGTTTCTGGCGCAGCGTCACGTCGAAATTGCCGGCTTCGCCCGCGACGGATATCAGCTCGGTGGACAGCAGGATCTCGATGTTCTCGTGGAACAATCCCTTGCGGAGACAATATTGGGAAGACGCGTCGCGATCGACCAAAGGCAGCATCTTGCACATGCCGCAGTGGTCCGTGGGAAATTGATAGTCCAGTTGACTGAGAATCCCGCCCAGATGCGGTGCGCGGTCGACCAGAGTGACCCCGTATCCTGTTTCGGCCAGATCGAGGGCCGCGCGAATGCCGCTGATGCCGGCACCGACGACCAAAGCGCTTCCGATTTTTCTCGGCATAAAACCTCCAAGCCGGTTTAGCCCGTTGGGTCCGTTGAGCCGGTTTAGCCCGTTTGCCCGTTGGGCCCGTGATCTCTGTCAGGTCCGCTTAATCTGCCGCCGGTAAACCTGACAGTTTGTTCGAGAATTGATGTTTGTTTGACCCTAATCCCGCCGCGGCGGGACTAAACGGGCCTAACGGGCTCAACCGGCTAAACGGGCTCAACCTTTTTTACCCCATCCCAACCACCTCATTGAATTCGTTCTCCCTGAACTCGGACAAAGGCGGTTTCTCGTCGACACTGCGGCCTGCCGTGTAATCGAATGCCAGCTGGGTGCTTTGGGCGACCGTCCGAAAGAGTTCCATGACCGGAATGTCGTTGGGGCAGGCGTTGGAACACTGGCCGCAGCCCACACAGGCCGTGCTCATGTGCGCCAGGCGGGTGAGGTGATAAAAAACCGTGTCGGTCGGCATCTTTATCACCCCTTTGCGCTGAGCCCACTGCAGATACTGGATCGGTTCGTGGTTGAACACATCGGTCACGAAGACGCACTCCTTGCAGTAGCACACGGGGCAGGCCACCCGGCAGTTGTAGCAATTGACGCAGCCGGCCAAATAGGTGGTCAGCCTCTCCAGGTCTTGCACGGCTTGACCGGTCGCGCTGAACATCTCGTCGCGATAGGCGCTGCGCCGGGCCACAAGATCGGCAATAACCTGTTCGCGGTTTTTCTCGGTTGGGGCCGACGGCAATTCCAGCCGGCTCAACAGGTCGCTCCCCTTTTCACTTTGGGACTGCAGCAGGAGGTGGTCGTCGACATCCACGCCCAGCAGTCCGATGACGACATCGGCACCCTCGGGCACCGGATATTCGCACGCCCGGCAGGCCGGGGCGATATCGATCCCTTCTTCCGTCCCGGTTTTGCCGGTCAGAGCACTGCGGCAGAAATCGAGACTTGTAAGCGAGCCGTCGCCCCCGACGAGCCTGAGATAGTCCGCATTGCGAAAGGCCCCCAGACAGTCGATGCCCAGAATGACCAGCTCCTCCAGGCGTCCCTGTTTTAATTTGACCAGCTCGATGAACGCGCGGATTTCGCAGGGTCGCATGACCACCACAATGGTTCCGCCGACCGGTTTGCGCGAGAGTTTCGACACCACCTTGGCGGTGTTCATCGGGTACGCCGGCGCCAGTGGATCGATGCCATCCAGTCGGTCCGGATCCGTGATCAGCATCGGCATCACCATCTGCTTCATGGGCAATCGGCTGGGAACGAGCAGGGCCTTGATGTCCTCGAGCCGTAAAATCGAACCAAGCAATTGCCTCAATGCCGACAGAAGGTCCTGATCTTTCACGTCGATTTTAGCTGTAGCCGTCATTTTTTTCCTTTTGCTTTTCTTAAATGACCATCTTCAGTTTTGCCTGGGACGGACCGAGTGTTTTCACCTGGACCACCAACTCGCGCATGGTTTCGGCAAACTGAATGCCGTCGCTGGCACCGATCCAGGTCAACCTGAGCCGTTCGGGTTCGAAGCCGAACCGGGGCAGAATCTCCTTCAGCAGTTTGATCCGGCGCCGGGCCTTGAAGTTGCCGTTGATGTAATGGCAATCCCCGGGGTGGCACCCGCTCACCAGCACGCCGTCGGCTCCCTCTAGCAGCGCCTTGATGATGTACTGCGGGTCGACCATGCCGGTGCACATCACCCGGATCATCCTGACGTTTTGGGGATAGGTCTGCCGGGACGTGCCGGCCAGATCTGCAGCCGTGTAAGTGCACCAGTTGCACACGAAAGCGATGATGGTTGGCTCGAAATCTGTCATCATAGACTCCTTTTTATCTAGTAGGCTGATGGTCCACTGGCAAACGGGCTCAACCGGCCACCTGGCAAACCTTACTGGTTCATCGTCCCACCTTCACGATGGCATCCATGATGCCGTCGATCTCCGCAAAGATCTGCTCGCTCTTGAAATGTCGGCTGCGGGCGGCATCGCTCGGACAAAACCCGGAACAACTCCCGCACCCCTTGCACACCGCCGGATTCACCTCGGACACTCCCTTGCGCTCGTTGAATTCGATCGCTCCATAAGGGCAGAGACCGATGCAGACCTGGCAACCGATGCAGATATCCGGATCGATCCACGAAATGGTGGGCGGCACTTCGACCTTACCGAGCGTTGCCAGGGACAGGGCCTTGGCGGCCGCGCCCGACGCCTGTGAAACCGTATCCGGAATGTCCATCGGTTTTTGACAGCATCCGGCCAGGAAAACCCCGTCGGTGGCCGTATTGAGGGGCCCCAGCTTGGGGTGCTCTTCCAGGAAAAATCCATCGGCGCCCTGGTTGACCCCGAAAAGGCGTCCCACTTTGCCGGCGTCGTGCCGCGCCTCTATGGCGGTACAAAGGACCACCATGTCGACCGGCACCCGCACCCGGCGGCCCAGCAAGGTGTCTTCGGCGATGGCGATCAATTTGCCCTGCTCTTCGGATCGAATGGCTTGGTCCGTAATCTCCGCCACTCTGCCCCGGATGAAAATCGTGCCTTCTTCCTGGCAACGGCGATAGAATTCCTCGTACCCTTTGCCGAAACAGCGCATGTCGATGTAAAAATCGTAGACGTTGGTGTCGTGTCCGACTTTTTCCTTGATTAAATGCGTGTATTTCAACGCGTACATGCAACACACCCGGGAACAGTATTCGTGGTAGTTCACATCCCGACT
>JBDNAO010000104.1:0-3772 GCA_039768375.1 Desulfobacterales bacterium
ACAGTTTGACCAACCTGTACAATACGCGCCATCTTTATCGCTCCTTGGAAAAACTGGTCGAAGAGGGCCGCCGCCAGGGCACCACCTTTTCACTGATCTTTTTCGATATCGACAACTTCAAACGCGTGGTCGACACCCACGGCCATCTCAACGGCAGCAAGGCATTGGCGGAAGTGGCCGCGGTGCTGGAAAGCTGCATCACCGAACCCTCCTACGGCGTGGCTTACGGCGGCGACGAATTTGTGGCCGTCCTTCCCGGCCATGAGAAGGCCCGGGCCGTGCAAAAAGCCCAGGAGATCCGCGCGAAGCTGCTGCGCACGATTTTCCTGACCGAAGTTGAAAACGGCGTTCGGCTGCAGGCCAGCTTCGGCGTATCGACCTATCCTGACGACGCCGAAAACATCACTGCCATTCTTGCCCGGGCGGATCAGGCCATGTTCAACGTGAAACTAAAAGGTAAAAATGCCGTGGGCGATGTGGACGGCGCCTTTCATTTGAACGGTCTGGATGAGGCTGCTGACGAGCCGGTGCCGTCGTCCTGCACACGGCATGTCCTGAACGGCGAGGAGACATGACCGGCGCGGTCTCGGCCGCGACCGTCTGTAAACGGCAACCGGCATGGGCATGGCCCGGCATTGGTCATTGGACAACCGACGCCAGATCTTTATGTTTGACATTTTTCAGCCGCTTGGCGGACAGTGAGAATTTTATCGTCATGTATCCCAACGATTTCGGAATCATGGGATTTCTGCAGCACTGGAATGCCGGACACTGTTGCGGAAAAGCCGCCGCCAACAAAATAGACGATGTTGGATTTGTTGCCGCGGCCCTTAGTCCTCAGATGCCAAACGGACATGACTACCGAAGAGGTCACTTGACTTGAAAGAGATGATGCATAGGTTTGAGCAACTTTGAAACAGTGGCTTCGACCGATAATTCTCCGTCTGGGGATAAATCGCGGCTCAGATTCGTTTTTGCTGTTGAGACCCGGTCAGAATTTCACGATTCACGGAAACTGCTT
Organism: Desulfobacterales bacterium; assembly: GCA_039768375.1. Taxonomy (GTDB): domain Bacteria; phylum Desulfobacterota; class Desulfobacteria; order Desulfobacterales; family SG8-13; genus JARFQH01. The sequence goes on from JBDNAO010000104.1 coordinate 1,022, forward strand.
CTTTTGATCTCATCTGAAGTACGCATGTGGCATCCTGACAGACTTCCGGATTGAAAACCTTCGAAAGAAAAGGAGCAAACGACCTCATGCGAACGAAAGGCTATGAGTGGTTGAACGAGTGTGCGCTTTTAACCGTTGCTTTCTTGGTACTGGCCGGCTTGTTGGTCTTACCTATTGAAGCGACAGGAGCCGACGCGGCTCCACCGCCGGTTCCGACCACCACAGGCAATCCCGAAATTCCCGTCAAGGAACTTCAGTATCTGCTCAAACCTTTGACAATGGAAGATCTGGTCGTGGAGGCCGGTAGCTGGCAGGCTGTGCTGAAAGACCACATCGCTAAAATCAGCGCAAAACAGATCCAGGCCATGCAGGCCGAAGGAACGACCAAAACCCAAATCCTGGAGGAAGTGACCAAACTGCAGGAACGACAGACAGCGCTGATCGATCGGGTCAACGCTGTGGTAAACGAGCTCCGGAAGAAGGGCGGCGAGATCGAGGCCTACGAAAAATATCTTGCAGCGGTTTCCGGCATTAAAGTCGATGTGACCGATGCCGGCAGCACTTGGACGGTGATTACCGGCTGGTTGAAATCCAGCGAAGGCGGCTTGCGTTGGTTGAAAAACATCATTTTGTTTATCTTGACGATCGTGGTGTTTATGATCTTGTCTGCGATCCTCGGCAAAGCCACTCAGGGGGCGGTTGCGAAAATCAAGGGAGCCTCGGCGCTGTTGAAAGACTTTCTGGTGAATGTGGTTCGCAAGACCTTCTTTCTGGTCGGTTTGGTGGTGGCACTCTCCATGCTGGAAGTCAACATCGGTCCTTTCCTGGCAGCCATCGGAGCGGCTGGTTTCATCATCGGCTTTGCTTTGCAAGGTACCCTGAGCAACTTCGCCGCCGGGATCATGATCTTGCTGTACCGTCCCTACGATATCGGCAACTTCGTCAACGTGGCCGGGGTTAGCGGAACGGTGTCGGCCATGAACCTGGTGTCCACCACCCTGACGCTGCCGGACAATCAAACCGTTGTTATCCCGAACAACTCGATCTGGGGCGGCATCATCACGAATGTCACCGGAAGCGAAACGCGCCGCGTAGACATGGTATTCGGCATTGGCTACGACGATGACATCGCCAAGGCGCAAAGCATTCTCGAAAAGATCGTCATAGATCATCCGCTGGTGCTCGGGTTCCCTGAGCCGGTGATTCGAGTAAACGAACTGGCCGATTCGTCGGTGAACTTCGTCTGTCGCCCCTGGGCCAAAACGAGCGACTACTGGACGGTTTACTGGGACATCACGCGGCAGGTGAAAGAACGGTTTGACCAAAACAGCATCAGCATACCGTTCCCGCAGCGGGATGTTCACGTTCATCAAGTCAGTGCTTGATGCCATGCGGCTGAATAAAAAAGCAGTCGGCGTTCACAGTGCACCGCATCTGCTTTGTTGTCGGGCACTTGAAGTACAATAGTACGTCTACGCGCCCGACGCCTTGCATCTGCGGCACCCTGTAAACGCTTACAAATAGGTGGTTTGAAGCGCATCGGGCTTTGCAACCCTGTGAACGGTTACAAAAAGCAGGTCATTTTATACCGCCTCGATTGGTCCGACCGCAGTAACCATAACTGGTCTTAGGAGCGTGCGCCGGGAAACGATGCCGGCCTCTTTCGGCAAGAGAAACGATCGCATGAAAGCCAAACAACTCATCAAAAAAGCTCGCAAACTCGCGCAGCTTTTCTGCGTCACCAACGGCGACAAGTTCAAACTCAAAAACGTTGACCCGGGCGACACCCTTGACTTCAAGTCGGAGGACAAGCCGCGGGCCAAGACGGCGCTGGCCGCCGGTGTCGAGGTGCTCACGGAACTGCAGGACAAGCTCTATGCGCAGGACAAGTGGGCTGTGCTGCTCATCCTCCAGGCCATGGACGCGGCGGGCAAGGACGGCACCATCAAGCACGTCATGTCCGGACTTAACCCGCAGGGCTGCCAGGTCTTTTCTTTCAAGGTGCCCACGAACGAAGATCTGGATCACGACTATCTCTGGCGCTGCATGAAGTGCCTGCCCGAACGCGGCCGGATCGGCATCTTCAACCGCAGTTATTATGAGGAGACGCTGGTGGTGCGGGTGCATTCGGCGTTTCTGGCGAAGCAGAAGCTGCCACCGAAACTGATCACGAAAGACATTTGGAAGGAGCGGTTTCAGGACATCCGCGCGTTCGAACGCTACCTGACGCGCAACGGTGTGGTCGTCCGGAAGTTCTTTCTGCACGTGTCCAAGAAGGAGCAGAAGCAACGATTTCTCGAGCGCATCGAGAATCCTGAGAAGAACTGGAAGTTCTCAGCCAACGACGCAAAGGAGCGGGAGCATTGGGATGGCTACATGGAGGCGTACGAGGATATGATCCAGCATACCGCCACGAAAGACGCGCCGTGGTACGTGGTGCCGGCAGACAACAAGTGGTTCACCCGCGTCGTAGTGGCTGCGGCGGTTATCGATACACTGGACTCCCTGAAACTCGCGTATCCACAGGTCGGCCCGGACAATTTGAAGGAACTCGCTGCGGCCAAACGCCTGTTACTCGCAAAAAAATAGTCCCCCCTTTTTAACTTGATAATTCCCTATAGCTCGCTACAGGATCACCACAGATTCCCTCTCCCTGGGGAGAGCGGTTAGGGTGAGGGGATAAAAATAAACAGCTTTGATACCCTGCAGCTTGCTGCGGGGAGATTCATTGGATGAACACTGTCTATCTAT
>JBDNAO010000516.1:0-3678 GCA_039768375.1 Desulfobacterales bacterium
ATAATTCGACCAATGCGCTCAACAAAATTAGCCCGATCGGCGTTGTCCATAAAGATCGCTTTGCGCTCTATTCCGCGGATAATTATATGGTGCAGGGAACCAGGACTTTACGGGGCATAGGGTGCATATACCGTATCAGATACATCATCTAAATATATAAATAGAACGGACGTCCCCAAGCCCCACGGAGCGAAGTGACCTTCCGGTTTAATGTTGACCGTTCGGCCATCAGCCGGACAACCCAAAGGGTAAGCCGAGACCCGGAACTGCCTGCAGCCACCAAAACGGTATAAAGAGAACTCGACCTCGAAACAAATCAACATCGAAACAACGTCCCTTTCATCCCCGGGTATTGCGTAAAAACGTTTAATGTGTTTTCATATAGCGAAATAATATTTCGCTATGCAAAACCATATCGAACATCGCTATTTTATCAATTCATTGGCCCGCGGATTCAAGCTTCTCGAAAAAATGGCCGAGGCAGGGGAACCGCTCACCTTGAGCCAGGTTGCCGAAGCCATGCAGATGAAGCTGCCGACTGCCTACCGGTTTCTCTACACCCTGCAGGCCATCGATCTGATCGAGAAGGAGCCGGATTGCAAGGCATACCGGATCACGCCCAGAGTACTCAAGCTCGGGTACGGTGTCTTTAAATCATCGGAATTATGGAATACCGCGCACTCCCATCTGGTGCGGGCCAGCCAGAAATATGGCGAAACCTTTAACTTGGCTATTTTGGAACAGGACCAGATTCTTTATATCGACCGCATCAAGACCCAGTCCATTTTGACCATCAATCTGGAAATCGGGTCCAAGCTGCCGGCCTACTGCACATCCATGGGCCGTGTCCTCCTGGCTTGGCTGCCAATTAAAGAAGCCCGTAGGCGCCTGCGGCTCAATCCGCGCGAAAAGCATACCGGACGTACGGTTACGGAGATCGGTGAACTCGAGTCGATCCTGGCAGCGGTCCGCCGTAAGGGCTTTGCGGTTAACGACGGCGAATTGGCCCCGGAGTTGTATTCAGCCGCGGCACCGGTATTGAACCGCGAGGGAGAGGCGGTTGCGGCTCTGAACATGGCGGTCAATGCCGCCAGGCATGACAAGGACTACCTGCAGCAGGTCATGGTTCCGGCGGTGGTAAAATGTGCTGAACGAATTTCATCGGCAATGGGTTTTTTCTACGACGAAAATTTGTCAACCAACGATAACGGGTCATGAAATAAGGAGGTGATGGGAAAGCACGGCAAAGGTATTGATTCAATTTATTTCACAAAATGGAGGAGGTTCAAGATGAAAAGAAAACGTTTGATGATTTGGAGTGTCGTTATCGTACTGGCTGTTGCACTGGCGCTTCCGGCAGGCACGCCAAACGCCGCCAAGAGACGCTATGTATCCATTGCCGCCGGTTGGGTCACCGGCGCCTATTTCCCCATGGCCGGCGCCATCTCGCGGATCGCCTGGAAACACCTCAAGGATGACGGCATCAAGGTGACCGCCGAATCGTCGGGTGCATCCGTTGCCAATGCCAAGCTCATCGGCGCAGGTGACACCGACTTCGCTATCCTGCAAAATGACATCGCCTCCTATGCCTACCACGGCAAAAAGGGGATGTTCGACAAACCCATCACGAACCTTTTGGGTGTCTGTACGCTTTTCCCCGAACACGTCCAGTTGATTGCCCGCAAGGATTCCAACATCAAGTCCGTCGCCGACCTGAAAGGCAAGAAAGTGGCCATCGGGCCAGTGGGTTCCGGAACGACAGAAAACGCCAAACAGATACTTGAAGCCTGGGGTCTGGGTGTCAAAGACCTGGCCAAGGCCGAGCAACTGACCGCCTCCCAGTCTGCAGACTATATCAAGGATGGACGGTTGGATGCCGCCTTCTTCACCGTCGCCCTCGGTGCCGCCGTGATCATGGATACCTCCCTGATCGTGGATATGGATATCGTGCCGATCTCCGGCGCCAATGTGGACAAACTGATCAAGAGCTACCCTTTCTACGCCAAGCAGATGGTCCCGGCGGGCACTTACAAGGGCAACGATGCAGATGTTGCCACCGTATCGGTTATGGCCATGCTGTCGGCGCGGGCGGACCTGGAAGCGGACATCGTCTACAAGATTCTCAGCGCGGTGTACTCGGATCTTGAGCAGTTGAAAAAGGCGCATGCCAAATTCAAGGACATCGAAATGGACCAAGGTTTGATCGGCATGGGCATCCCCCTGCATCCGGGTGCTGAGAAGTATTTTAAGGAAAAAGGCATCAAGTAGGTTGTATTCGGAAACGGTCTATTAACAAATGGAGCCGTGTTTTTATAACCCTTAACCATGGCTGCCGCGGACTGGCTTCGGCCTTCCCGCGGCGGCTTCTCTGACAGAAGGTCATGCGGACCGTGCGTGGTGAAAACTTCGATTGCAGCTAAGGAGGTGTCGTTGAGGTGAAACAGGAGACTCCGGACATTCAAGCCAGCAAGGAGATGGCACAGGCATCGGAGGGCGGCGCGCGCGTTTTGAGCGGCATGGCCGGGTGGATCGTTTTTGGCATTGCCGTCTGCATGTCCCTGTTTCAGATCTATACTGGCTTCTTCGGAGAACTGCCCGGATCCAAACAACTTTCCATCCACCTGACCTTTGCCCTAATTCTGTGCTACCTGTGCAACCCTCGGTCCAAAAAATCGCCGAGAGATCGTATTTCGTTAACGGACATGATTCTGGCCACTTTGGGAGGCGCCGGCGCCCTGTACCTGTTTGTCAACTATGACCATGTGGTCACCTCCGTGGGCGATGCCGCTCTGTACGATCTGATCATTGGCGGTTGTTTGATCGTTCTGGTGCTGGAGGCCACTCGCCGCAGTGTATCGCCCATGCTGCCGATCATCACGATCATCTTCTTGCTATACGCATACCTGGGGCCCTATCTTCCCGGTGATCTGGGCCATCGTGGGTTTCGCGTCAAACGGATCATTGACCATATCTTCATGACCGGGGAAGGCTTGTGGGGCGTTCCCCTGCGGGTATCGGCCACCTTTGTCTACCTGTTCGTGCTCTTCGGTGCCTTCCTTGACAAGATCGGGGCCGGAGAATACTTGATCAACCTGTCCTTTGCCCTGATGGGCAGATTCCGGGGGGGGCCAGCCAAAGCGGCCGTCGTGGCCTCCTGCGCCATGGGATCCATATCCGGTTCCTCCATTGCGAACACCGTCACCACCGGCGCCATGACCATCCCGCTGATGAAAAAAGTGGGTTTCAAGAACCACGTGGCCGGTGCCGTCGAAGTGGCCGCCTCCACCAATGGCCAGCTGATGCCGCCCATCATGGGTGCCGCTGCCTTCATCATGGCAGAGATCATCGGCATGCCCTATATCCAGATCGTCAAGGCGGCCTTTATTCCGGCAATCCTGTCCTATACGGCTATATTCTCAATCGTTCACTTAGAGGCAGTCAAAGAGAACATTAGAGGTTTGACCAAGGCGGAATGCCCGCCCATGATCAAGACACTGATATCAGGCCTGCACTTTCTCATACCGCTGTTTCTGCTGATCTGGCTTCTGCTGGTGACCATGTGGACACCGACCACGGCGGCTTCCTGGTCGATACTGGCCGGGTGCGTGGTGGCTATCGGCAACAACATCTACCGCAGCCAGCGCCTTTTCCCCAGTTACGTCAGGCTGGGGGTTGAAA
>JBDNAO010000517.1:0-28390 GCA_039768375.1 Desulfobacterales bacterium
AGCATGGCAATCACGGCCTCAGGGACCATCGGCATATAGATCAACACGCGATCGCCCTTTGCGACGCCCTGGGCCGCCAGAGCACCGGCAAACTTGGCCACCTCGTCACGCAGCTGTGAGTAGGTAAAGGTTTTGATAGTGTCGGTCACCGGGCTGTCATAGATCAAAGCCGCCTGAGAGCCGCGGCCCTGATCGATGTGAAGATCGAGGGCGTTATAAGCGGTGTTGATCTCTCCGCCTTTGAACCACCGGTAAAAGGGCTTGTTGGAATCGTCCAATACCTTGTCCCACTTCTTGTACCAGTGCACATTTTCCCCGGCCTCACCCCAGAAACCATTGGGGTCCTTGATCGATTTTTCAAAAGCCGCATCGTATTGATTGGTCATGTGTCATCCTCCTTTTTGTGATAGTTCAAACCATTATCGTTTTTATGATAAAGATCGCTTTGCGGATCGACTTGTCAGCGTCAGCCTGTCGGCAGGAAGGCATCCGCGCCTTAGGCCGGGGCGGCCTATCCACACTCAGACACCCCTGTCGTCAACTTGAAGTTGATGCCTTATAAGTTCCCCTTTGAAAAGGGGAATTGAGGGGATTTTCAAACGTCGAAAAAGAAATCCCCCTTACCCCCTTTTTCAGAGGGGGGATTTTAGACCCTCAGTCAACAACATCGAGGCAGACGCCAAAAACATCGCCTCCTATAAGGCGGGCGGCCTGCCGACAGGAACATCAATTCTAATTCTTCATCGTTGATTCACAGAACTTTGTTTCGCCCGGATTATTAAACCGGATCATAAGACCGGATTATGAACAGGGTCGTAACATCAGTTTTTCGTAACAGATTAATAAGGGCCTCTCAAGAGGTTATGACGGCGTGTTGCGAATAAAAATGGATCTTCGCCTCTGGCGCCTGATTGCTTGGGTTCGTTTACGAACCGGTGCCGGTTGTCCGGCAGAATCGGTTCCTTTTTTGCCGCAGAGCATCCGGCCGGAAGAACGGACATTCTTCCGGCCGGGTTTTTTTATTCTGGGACAGGGCTCAGAGGTCTACCCCCAGAGGCCCCATCCGAAGGATGCGGTGAATAGGATGCTAAAGGCAACGATGCCGATCAACCACAGGTCTTCAGATTTCATGGTTTTTTCTCCTCTGCTGTCGGTTATCGGTTAGGCTTCCTTGACCACGATCATGGTTTCAACTTCGGCGCGCTGGATCTGCACCTCGGAGGTCGTCGACATCTCGGCCTTGAAGGTCAGGGCCCACATCATGATGATGCCGAGGATCCACCAGAAGATCTGCCAGGACCACAGGGACGGAAACCCGGCAAATGAAAAGGCATTGTTGCCCAGGATACAGGCCGGACCGATGGCGAAGAAATACCAGATCGGAACGACGATCTTCATGGCGTTGCGCCACTTGCGGCCGGATTCACTGCACGCGTCGATGTCGTCAAGGAAGGCGCGCACCTCGTTCTGGCGCTTGATCGTCTCTTCGTTGTCCTTTATCCCGAGACCGCGGCAGAGATAGGCCACCAGCAGACCGATGCCGGTCCCCCAGCCAGCGCAGTGAAAGGAGAGCGGGTACTTCCAGACGTAATAGGTGAGAAAAACCGCGACCATGCCGGCGAGGACCCCTAAGGAGGCGCCGACGCTCGGGAAGCGGAAGCCCCAGTGGACCCCCAAGAGATAAACGTACATCACGAACCCGAAGGCGGTGGCCAGGGCCCCCAAAATAACCAGGGCGGCTTTGGAGGTCAAACCGACCGTCAAAGCGGCAATGGTCACGACGGTCGCCAGCAGGCGGTTGACCCAGATCTGCTCCGCGTGGCCGGCCTGCTGCTTGCGGATATAGCGCCAGTAGACGTCGCGCAGCAGGATGGTGCCGCCGGTGCCGATATACGGCGCGGCCGTGGAATGGATGGCCGCGATGGCGCCCAGGAAGACGACGCCGAGCACGAAGGGCGGCAGGTAGGTGACCATTAGAATCGGCACCACATCGGAGTCCTTGGTGAATTCCAGAACCCCTTGGAGCTGGAGAATCTTGGAGCCCATGCCCTGAAAGGCGGTGAAGAAGAACAGGGCGAAGCCGACCACGAAGGTCGACATGAAGGTCTGCTGCCAGGCCAGGGGCTTCGGGGACTTGATGCCGAAGTTCCAGAGCGTGAAGGCCGGCGAGGACTGGATCCCCATCAGGGCGAACATGTAAGACAAAATCATGACCGCGGTCCAGATGGTCTCGCTGTTGGCCTTGGCATAGGCAACGGTTTGCATGGTCGGGTAGACGACCGCCGGAACTTCCAGCATCCGGTGCTTCATATCAGCTGGCATTTCCATGAGATTCTTGGTAAACGCCGTCCAGCCGCCGATGGCATCCGAGGTGATAACGTAGTAGCCCAGCAGGATGATGCCGCCCACCAGCAGGATGAACTGGAGCACGCCGACCCAGGTGCTGGCCTTCAGGCCGCCGGAGCAGACGTAGAACCAGACGATGAAGGCCATGAAGATGGCGCCGAAGGTCACCGGTACGCCGGCCACCCAGTGGAAGAGCGCGGCCGAGGCCATCAGCTGAACCGCGGAATAAAACATGGAGTACAGAAACGCCGTGAAGACCGTCAACCAGCGGGCGGCCTCAGAGTTGAAGTAATAGGCGAACATGTCGCCGGGAGTGATGAACCCGTAGCGTTTGCCCATCAACCAGTTCCGTTTGGCGAAAAACGCACCGGTGATCGGAATGGTGAGAACGTAAAAGGATGCAAACGCGTAGGCCAGACCGTCACGCCAAATAAGGCCGGGGTGACCGATGAAGGTCCAGCCGGAAAACGAGGCTGCCGTCGCCGCCATCAAAAACGCGATGAAGGGGATGGAACGGCCCGCGATCGCATACCCGGCGGAGGTTTTTTCGGAGAAGTACCCCTTCAACCCCCAGTAGAAGCAGTAGATGATGTAAATGCCGAGCATTATGTAAACCCAAGTGGTTCCGCTCATTTTTTCCTCCTGTACAATCGTCGCTGCAATTGATTGTCAAATTATAATGTGGATGCGTCGAAGCGTTACAACCGTCACTTATTCGGTACCACCTCCTTTCGATACGCCATCAAATCCGGTTCGACGTCCGCCGGTGGCTGAAGCCCGTTCTTCAGTAACACCGGATTGGCCTTGTGCGGGCGCCTGAATTAGAAAGACCTTTTTTCATATCGGTTCGACTCCGTCTCCGGAGCGGTTAATTTTTCAGGAGCGGATGGCGACAGACTCCCGCGCCACCCGCTCCTGGACATTCCGATGGCGATGATCAACCCTGAACCATCTTTTTGATTTCTGTAACAATTTCAGGGTTCGCCAGGGTGGTGACATCACCCTCGTCCTGTTTGTTGGAGATCGAGCCAAGCACCCGGCGCATGATCTTGCCGGAGCGCGTCTTGGGCATGTCGGGGACGATCCAGACGTGCCGCGGTTTGGCGATTTTGCCGATCTCGGTGGATATGGTGTCGGAGATCTTCTTTGCCAGTTCCGGGCTGGCCTTATACCCGGGCTTGAGAGCAATGTACATATCCGGCTCTTTACCCTTGATCTCGTGGGCCACCGGCACCACCGCAGCTTCGGCCACTTCTTCACAAACCAGGGCGGCGGATTCGATTTCCTTGGTGCCCAGGCGGTGGCCCGACACGTTGATGACGTCGTCGATGCGGCCCAGGATGCGCACGTAACCGTCTTCGGCCACCACGGCGGCATCGCCGGTCATGTACGGCCAGTCCTGCCACTTCTTGCTCTTGGGATTCTTGCAGTAGCGGGCGAAATAGGTCTCGACAAACCGGTCGCGGTCGCCCCAGATGGTCTGGAACATGCCCGGCCAGGGGTTCTGGATGCAGATGTTGCCGGCCTTGCCCGAACCTGCCGGTACCTCGGTGCCCTCGTCGTCGTAGACAATCGGGTGGATGCCGGGCATACCCGGTCCGGCGCTGCCCGGTTTCATCGGAAGGATACCCGGCAGGGTGCTGCAGAGGAATCCGCCGGTTTCGGTCTGCCACCAGGTGTCCACGATGGCGGCCTTGCCCTGGCCGACGACGTTGTAATACCACTTCCACACTTCGGGCTCGATCGGCTCGCCCACGGTGGTCATGTGTTTGAACTCATAATTGTACTTGGCGGGTTCATCGGGTCCGATTTTTCGCAGAGCGCGGATGGCCGTCGGCGCGGTGTGAAAGATGTTCACATCCAGATCCTGGGCGATCCGCCAGGCGCGTCCGGCATCCGGATAGGTGGGAACGCCTTCGTAAATCACCGACGATGCGGCGATGGCCAGCGGGCCGTAGACGATGTAAGAGTGACCCGTGATCCAGCCGATGTCGGCCATGCACCAGTAAACATCGGTCGGATGGATGTCTTGCACGTATTTGGAGGTGCCGGCGGTATAGGCCAGGAATCCACCGGTGCCGTGCTGGCAGCCCTTGGGTTTTCCGGTGGTGCCGCTGGTGTACATCAAAAACAGCGGGTCCTCGGCATTCATCTTTTCGGGTTCGACCCGGGCGCCGTAGTAGTCTTTGAGCACCTCGTTGACAAAATAATCCCGGCCGTCGGCCATCGCTGTCGGGCTGGAGGCCTTGCCGGTATAGCGCTGCCATACGAGGACCTTGTCGACCTTCTGTCCGTCCTTGCCCGCCAGATCGACGGCAATATCGGCATTTTGCTTGTGGTCGAGCAGGGTCCCACTACGGTAATAAGCGTCGGCAGTGATCAACACCCGGCTGCCGGAGTCGACGATGCGGTCGGCACAGGCGCGGCCGCTGAATCCACCGAACACCTGGCTGTGAATGACCCCGAGGCGGGCACAGGCCAGCATAGTAATCGGCAGTTCCGGTATCATCGGCATGTGAAGGGTCACCCGGTCACCCCGTTTGAGCCCGGCGAAATCCCTCAGAAGCGCCGCGAATTCGTTTACGCGGACATACAATTCCTGATACGTGATGTGCTGGTAGCCTTCTTCAAGCGGTTCCGGCACGAAATGAAGCGCGGTCTTGTTCTTGTATTCAGCCAGATGACGGTCCACGCAGTTGTAACTGGCATTGATCTTTCCGCCTTTGAACCACTTGTAGCACGGCGCATCGCTGGTATCCAGGATCTCGTCCCAGTATTCGTACCAGGTCAGCAGGTCGGCGTATTCCTTGTAGCAGTTCGGGAAATTGTCCAGGCTGAAACGATCATAGACTTTTTCATCGGTCATATTGGCCTGGGCGATGAATTTCGGTGTGGGATAATAGAGTCCTTCTTCCTGCCAGTGAACGGCAATCTGAGCTTCTGAAGTTTCGACGATTTCTTTCTCTGCCATAGATCACACTCCTTACAGCTTGTGGTTGCAATGTTGACGGACGATCATCCGACGGTTTACTTCAAACGCCAAACTTCTAGTTCACCTACCTCCTTTCCTCCGATTTTTTGTGAAAAATTTCACCACAAATGGACTTGCCATAACTGCTCTGCAAAGGTTGCCCGATCGTCTCAGATCCTGTTGATTCCGGTCGGGTGTTCGGCCCTCAGCGCAGCCTCCCTTCATTTTTTTAGATGGGCGGGCCGACAGCATCAGTTTCTCCTTTTGCTGGAATTGTCGGTCGCAACCGTTTTGGTGATACCCTGGCGGAAGATTTCAAATGCCGCCTCGAGCGTCGGCTTCAGGTAATCCTTGTCCTGATTGATGATCCGTTTGCTTTCCTCCCAAAGGACGATCCCGGAAAACATCGCCCACAGAATGTCGGCCAGAGCCACCGGGTGTTGGTCGATAAAGGCTCCCTTGCGAATACCTTCTTCGAAAATATCGGCCATCGAGCCCAGTGAACTCTTGGAAAGCTGCTTGATTTCCTCCATCAGCTCCGGGGACAGGCTCTTGAGGGTTTCGCTGGACTGGAGGTGGAACATGTTGATCAAAATGAGCGGATCGAATGCGTACACGTCATAAAGCGCCTGCTTCAACGATGCGATACGGTCGTCGTGGTCGCTGTAGGATTCGTTCTTGACGTGTTCAAGCCGGATGTTGAGGTGCTTGAGAATGCGCAAAGAAAGCGAGGCGTAAAGTTCGTCCTTGTTCTTAAAATAGATGTAGATGGTCCCGGGACTGAGCTCCGCCTCTTTGGCGATGTCCTCCATGGTGGCCTTGTTGAAGCCTTTGGCGGAAAAAACCCTTTTGGCGGCCACGATGATCTGCTGGCGCCGTCTTTCGCGTTCTCGTTCTTTCCGCTCTTGGATGCCCATTATTTTTATGAATCCAATTTAGTCGTTACAGATGTTTATAAGCGATAGGTTTTATTTGTCAAGAAAAAATTGATCAGAATCTTAATTTTTATGGTGTTTTTTTAATTGAATTCATATATTAAATTATCGTATAAATACAGAATTTTAGGAAAGGCTATCGTGGTTGCGACCCGCTTTGCGGCAACATGGCTTGCCCATACATGGATCATTTTATAAATGATGACGCAAAATTGGTCTTGCCAGACAGGAGTCGGATGCATTATGAAAGGACGGCCGCAAAACGTCGGACATTGGGTCAAGACGGGGTTGCGGCCTTTTTCTGAAAGCGTCACCGGCAAGCCCGGCCGCGGACAAAATCATCTTCATAATTGCAGAAAGATTATATGTTTAATACAGCTATAAAGTTCGGGACATATCCGAGGAATGTGAAGAGAGGCATCGTCTGCCTGACGTTGGGATGGATCGTGCACCTCGCATTTTATTTCAAATTTTTTACCGGCGATGTTTTGGTCCGTAGCGACTACTTAATGGCGGTGGTCGGAATCGCGATTTGCTATTTTGTGGCCAGCATCAATACCTGGGCCCGGGCGCTGAGCTTTTTTTTCAATATCGGCATTCTTGTCATCTACCTGGCGCTGCTGGTATTCCAAAAGGCCGCTCTTGAGCTTCAGATGCTGACGATCACGGTGATTGTTCTTTTTGCCCTGGCCACCTATTATTTATTGCGTAAAGACTCAGCCGAGTTTTTCAGGAGTGTCAATGCCGATAAGACGCAAGACAGTGAAAAAAAGATATAAATCGATTCCTTCAAAGAGCGTCTATCGACAAAACGTCCACCCATAACAGAAACCAGAGAGCTGACACGACCATGCCCCTGCCTTCAAAAGAGATCCAGTGCCAATGCGGCCACGTCATGACGCTGCAATCGAAAAAACTGAGATGTATCAAGTGCGGGAAGTTTTTGTTTTACGACGAGAAGGAAAAACGGCGGCACACCACCAACCAGCTCTACGCTGTCGCCATGCTGGCCCTGGCCATCGGGATCGTTGCCTATCTCTTCGTCGAAATGATCGTCGAGCCGCTTTTTGGATAAAGGGCGCGGCAAGAAAAATTGCGGTTATTTTTCAAAGAAGGCTTTCAGCGATTGGCTGCGGAGCAGGTTTTCGATCTGCAGGCTTCTGTCGCGGAGTTGGTCGAGCCGGTCGAAGGTAATCGCAAGGGTGTAAGTGGTGCCCTCGAAATTGCCGGGTGGGATCAATTGCACGCCGGGGCCTAGATTCAGATGTCGAACCAAATCCTGGAAACTCGCCGTCGCGGCACTCATCACCGGATAGCGGCGTCGCCGCAGCAAGGACCGAAGCTGCCCGGCCTTTTGTGACCGTTCGATTTCCAGTGCCGACAGGAGGTTCTGGAGTGCGGGTTCGTTCAGGAGTTCGGAGATCGTTATCTTTTCGCGCCGGGCGATCTCGGTCAGCAGGGACACCAGTTCCCGCTGCCGGTTCAATCCCAGCTTGAGATCGGCGAAGAGGCGCCCCAGAGATTCGGCCGTCGCGCTGTCGAGCCGCTTCAGCTCGAGCGCCATGGCCATGGCCAACTCGCCTGCCGCCAGGCGGGTTTGGAGCCCGGCCGGCAGCGTCGTCAACGACATGATCTTGCGCATCAGAGATGGATTGCCGGGCAGCGCCAGTCCGGCCGCCTGACGGCTCAGGTCCGTCTCATCCGCGGCAACTCCAGCGAGCAGGTTCAGTGCACGCGCGGTTTCGATCAGATTGAGCGGCCGCTGCAATGAATTGTCGGCAATGGCCAGCCGGACGCAGGTGGAATCGTCGGTATCTGTGGGCAGCACCCGCGCCCGGAGGTCGGATCGTCCAAGAAGACGGCAGGCGTCGATGCGGCGGAATCCGGCCACGATTTGATACGCGCCGGCCTTCTTACGCAGAATCGGCGGATCCAGCACACCGAGGGCGGCAATCGAGTCCTTCAGTTTGTCGATCACATCAGATGTGGTGATGCGGTAGACCGTGTCCTCGAGTTGGAGACTTTTAAGTAGCAGAGACTGCTCGTTAAAACGCATGCCGAACGCCGGTCAACTGATCGAGGGCTTCCATATATTTACGGCGGGTATCCCGGACGACCGATTCCGGTAAAGCGGGCGCCGGCGGTTGCTTGTCCCAGCTGATCGACAGCAGGTAGTCACGCAGGTACTGCTTATCGTAGCTTTTCTGCGCGCCGCCGGGAGCATAGGTGGCACGCGGCCAGAAGCGCGAGGAATCCGGTGTCAGGACCTCGTCGATGAGGACGAGGTCATCCCCGCAGTAACCGAACTCGAATTTGGTATCCGCGATGATGATGCCTTTCTGTTCGGCCAGAGCCGCTCCGCGACGGTAAATGTCGAGGCTCAATTCCTTCACCTTTGCGGCCGCTTCGGCACCGATTCTGCTAACCACTTCGCCGTAGTCGATGTTGATGTCGTGTAACCCGATCTCCTCTTTGGTGGAAGGCGTGAAAATCGGTTGCGGCAGTTTGTCCGATTCCTTGAGGCCGTCGGGCAGGCGGATGCCGCAGATGGTGCCGTTTTTCCGGTACGACGCCCATCCCGAGCCGGAAATATAGCCGCGCACGACACATTCGATCGGCAGCGGCCGGGCCTTTTTCACCAGCATGCTTCTGTCCCGCAGCTCGGCTGCATACGGTCGGCACGCCTCCGGATAATCCGCTACCGCGCCGCTCACGACATGATTGCCGACCAAGGGTTCCATTTCTTTGAACCAGAAGAGTGACAGGCGGTTGAGAACCTTGCCCTTGTCGGGAATCGGATTGGGCATCACCACGTCAAAAGCCGAGATGCGATCTGTGGCGATCATCAGGAGATGATCCCCGAGGTCGTAAACATCGCGCACCTTTCCCCTTTTCAATAGGTCAAGGTCCGGAAAATTAGTTTCAACAACCGATGTTCCCATATGGGTACCTGCTTTCATTTATGCATTTGATTCAGAATTCAGCACTGCCTCTGGCCGCCGCCTCCAGTTTGATCGAAGAGGAAACGTTTACATTTCGGTGAAAAATTCCAAATCACAAATAACAAATAACAAAAAAATCACAATAACCAAAATTAAAAATGACAAACCTGTTTGGGTCATTGGATATTGACAATTGGAATTTATTTGGAATTTGGAGCTTGGGATTTGACATTTCTGAATACCCCAATACCCGGGATAGTGTCTCTAAAGATGGCCTTTCTATTGGGTATCGTACCGCTAAGTTTCACACAACGGTAGCGTGGGGCAAAACGAGCCGGGTAACCGCCAATTACTTGGCTGGCCTCCGCTGTTGTCGGAAGGCCTTGATGAATTTTTTTAAAATCTCGCGGGCGGCCTCATCCGGTTCGAGCAGCTCGATGCCGAGTTCATACTTTCCGTGCTTGTTTTTCCCGGCGTGCACCACGTGGCCTTTGATATCGACGACATCTTCTTCAAGCCCGACGGACAGCTTCAGATGGCGGCCGATCTCGACCGGCAGGTGGGTTTCGAGGCGAATGCCGGCTTCGGAAACGTCCAGGGTCCGGCCCATGGTCTGACGGTCGGCCTCGCCCGCGCCGTCGACTAGCACGTAGGACAGGTTCAGAGAATTGATTCGGATAAATTTTCTTTTGTCTTTGGTTGTCATTTTTGCACTTTTCCGATCGGCCGTTTACTGCGCCTTTGACGTCTTAGCGAGATGTAGGTTTTTATGGTTCTCACAGGCAATCATGGTGGTGACCGAAATGCATGTTGCCAGGTTCTCGATAATGTGACGAAACGAGTTGGGCAGGCCTTCGTACTCCGCCACCAAGCCAGGTACGTCCAGCGGCGATAATTTGAGGTCGGCAGACGCGAAAACCGATGCGGCATGAGGTTCGTGGCCCATTTTGAGAAAGGGTAAGTGGCCGAAAAAATCGCCCTTCGAGAGCTCCAACAACGGCACTAGGCCCTCTTCGGTTTTGCGCCCGATCGCCGCCTTGCCTCTGGTGATCGTGAAGACCCGCTGTTCGTTCTGACCTTGCTCGATCACCGGTCTCATGTCGCGCAGAAAGCGATCGGCTTTGTCCTTCTCGGCATAAATCCGGGCCAAGTTGTCGGTGGCCTGATTCAGGCGGTTGTCGAGACTCTTGACGACCTCGCGCAGTTCCTGGCTCATGGCGGCGTATTCGTTGGCCAGCAGGTGCGAATCGAGCATCCCCAGTTGAACGCGGCTCATTGCTTTGGCCGTGGACCTGCGGACGCTGCTTTCCGTTAAAAAAGAAGAGATGCTGCCGACATAGGCGCCGTCACTGAGGCGCAGGATCTTCAGGGATCCTGCATCCGTCTGCTTGGATATTTCCACGATCCCTTCCAGCACCACCCACATCCAGTTCCCGTAGTTGCCCTCGAGGACGATTTCGTCCCCTTCGTAGAACTCTTCCTCGTCCACCACGTACATGTAGTCGACAAACGGCCCCTTGATCAACGGCAAGGTCCTGTCGCCGCTTGCATCGCTTGAATCTTCTTTATAGGAGACGGGGCCGAGTACTGGGATCTTGCCGTCATCCACCATGCGCGAACCATCAAGGATGATTTCCATGCGGTTCTTGTTGATGACGTTTTCGTGTCCGACCGGCTCCTGACTGAAGGAAAACTCGCCTTCCGTCCAACCGAACAACGAAAAAAGGGCTTCCAGGCCGGCTAGATCACCGTTAATGGCGTCAACCGGGTCTCCCTTCGCCATGTAAATCATACCGGGAGACGGTGCATACTTGCTCATGATGCGGAGCACGCCGGTTCCGCCGTTGTTACCAATGATCTGCACGATCTCACCCAGGCTGAGAAAATCCAGGCTTCCTGAGAATGCAAGGCCGTTGCTCATGGGTCCGAATCAATCGCTCCAGCTCAATTCCTTCTTCAAGGAGAGCAGTGTCAATTTGAGACAGTTTTGCAGGGTCTTGCCGACCCCATCCCCTTTGATGGCACTGGCTTGAAACGTGGGGACTTTCAGCTGGCGGTTCAATTCATGCTCCATCTGCTCGATCGGCATTAAGGGTATCCCCTCTTTGGCGAGATCTCTTTTGTTGAACTGCATAACCAGGGGTACCTTGAGGATATTCAACCCGTAATCTTTCAGGTTCTGGTGGAGGTCCTTGAGGGACAGCATGTTCTTCTCGCGCCGGACTTCCAGTGAGTCCGCCACGAAAACCAGTCCGTCGACGCCCCTGAGAACAAGCTTGCGCGTCGAGGTGTACTGCACCTGCCCCGGCACGGTGTAGAGGTGAACGCGTACGTCGCAGCCTCTCAACTTTCCGAGTTCCATGGGCAGAAAGTCGAAGAAGAGCGTCCGATCACCGTCGGTGTTGATCGAGACCATCTCGCCCGACACTTGTTTTTTATAGGCCTTGAAGATGTAATCGAGATTCGTGGTCTTGCCGCAACGCCCCGGTCCGTAATAGACGATTTTACACTCGATTTCCCGCTTCTTTAAATTGACGATGGCCATTGACGAGACTCCAAGCATGTTCGGAAGTGATGATTGATTTAAACCTTATAATCATAGCCTGCTTTGAGGGTTTGTGTCAATATAGAGAAAGATATAAATATGTTGACATTAATTATGATTGTGTTAATGATTTCAAATTCATGCCATCATCCAATCTCGTTATCCCTTTTAATGAAGCATCCCGTTTGCAACCCTAAACTTTATGAAAGGAGTGCGTCATGGACAAGAAAGTGACTGTCGTCGGCGCCGGCAACGTCGGTGCCACAGCCGCCCAACGGTTGGTCGAAAAAGAGCTGTGTGATGTTGTATTGGTGGACATCATCGAGGGGGTTCCTCAGGGCAAGTCCCTCGATCTGACAGAGGCCGCCCCCATCGAAAAACACGACGCCCACCTGACCGGTGCCAACACTTACGACGCTACGGCCGGCTCGAATATCATCATTATTACCGCAGGCATTCCACGCAAACCGGGAATGAGCCGCGACGATCTGCTCGGCACCAACGCCGGCATCATGAAAAAGGTGACGGAACAAGTTTCAAAGCTGTCGCCGGATGCGGTTATTATCATCGTCAGCAATCCGCTGGATGCGATGTGCCACGTTGCCTTAGACGCCAGCGGCTTCCCGAAAGAGCGCGTCCTGGGAATGGCCGGCGTGCTCGACTCGGCGCGCGTCCGGGCCTTCATCGCCATGGAACTCAATGTTTCGGTTGAAAACACCCACGCCTTTGTGCTGGGCGGACACGGCGACACCATGGTTCCGCTGCCGCGCTATTCGACAGTGGCCGGCATTCCCATCACCGAACTGCTGCCGCAGGAGCGCATCGACGCCATTGTCGAGCGCACCCGGACCGGCGGAGCCGAAATCGTCAGCCTCCTCAAAACCGGCAGCGCCTATTACGCGCCTGCCTCGGCAGCCGTGGAAATGGCGGAGTCGATCCTGAAGGATAAAAAGAAAATTCTGCCCTGTGCGGCCTTGCTGCAAGGCGAATACGGCATCGATGACCTTTTTATCGGAGTTCCGGTGAAACTGGGGGCCGCCGGTATCGAAGAGGTCATTCAGATTAAGCTGACCGAGGACGAACAGGCCGCGCTGAACCGTTCGGCCGCTTCGGTCCAGGAGTTGAAGGAGGCAATGACGAAATTGTCCTATTGACTTAACACGAAAAAGGTAGGCGCCTCCACCCGGATGAGCGGCTGCGCGTCGC
The DNA here is from genome assembly GCA_039768375.1 of Desulfobacterales bacterium. Taxonomy (GTDB): domain Bacteria; phylum Desulfobacterota; class Desulfobacteria; order Desulfobacterales; family SG8-13; genus JARFQH01. The sequence goes on from JBDNAO010000517.1 coordinate 12,946, forward strand.
GACTGAAACTCGCCGCCAACAGGGCCTAAGACCGGACCAGGCCCGTCTTAAAATGTAGGTTCCAGATTAAGCCTTAAGATTGGGACTTAAAAGGGGGATCTGCATAGGGTCCGGTCCAAGGCGACTCAGACAGTCAGCCGCTGCGCGCAACCGCTCATCCGGGCTCCGGTGCATCGTTTTCATGCACCGTGGTGGCCGATATGGAATTCATTTGACCCAACTTTAAGAACAGGTGGTCTTTGCAATTTTTTGTTTCCGGTTTATCCGGACGGAGATGCCACCACTGGTTGCGGGATCTGAGTTTCAAGTTTTGAGTTTCAAGTTTCTATCCGGATAGAAGGTGCTCCCTTATTTTTTGTGCCAGTTGCCGGTGAATGCCCTTTACACGGCAGAGGTCTTCGACCGACGCCTCCCGAATCAGCCGCACGCTCTTGAAATGCTTCAGTAGTGCTCTTTTCCTGGCCTCCCCTACTCCCGGAATGGCATCTAAAGCCGAACTCAGGGCCAGCTTGCCGCGCTGCTTGCGATGGTAGGCGACGGCAAAACGGTGCGCCTCGTCGCGGATACGTTGGAGGAAAAGCAGCAGGTCGGCCTCGCGGCCGAAGTTGACCGGATTGGCGCGACCGGGTTTGAAAATCTTGTCCGCCGTCTCGCCGCGTTGGGCATCTTTCTTGGCGATGCCGGTCAAATCGAAACAGCCTTCGAGCCCCAGGTCGGCGACCACCGCCAGAGCAATGTTGAGTTGCCCCTTGCCGCCGTCGACGATCAGCAGGTCAGGCATCGTTGTCGCGGTCACGTCGCGTTGCAACCGCCGTCTGAGTACCTCGTTCATGGTGGCGTAGTCATCGGGGCCGCTGACGTTCCGGATGCGGTACCGGCGATAGGCGTTTTTGTCCGGTTCACCGTCGATGAAGACCACCATGCTCGACACCGCTGAGCTACCCCCTAAATTCGAGTTGTCGAAGCACTCGATCCGGGTGGGCAGGCGATCGAGTTGAAGGCGCTTCTGCAGACGCCGGAGCAGATCGCCGCGATCGGTTTCGAGCGCCCGGTGCTCCTCGAGTTCTTTGGCGGCATTCTGAACGGCCATGGCGAGCAACCGGGCTTTTTCGCCGCGGCGCGGACGATGAAGGACGACGCGCGTCCCCTTGACCGCCTGCAACCACTCCTCAAGTAAAGTGGTCTCTTCCGGAAGGACCGGCATCAGGATCTCATTGGGAATGAACTGGGCCGTCTCGTAGTATTGCCGGATAAAAGCCGAGATCAGCTCCAGGTCATCGACAATTGGGGCGGTGAAATTAAAGGTGCGGCTCCCCAGAAGAAACCCGCCGCGCACGAAGAGGAGCGTCACCAGCGAGAGGTCCGCGCAGCGGGCACAGGCAATCACATCCCGGTCCTTGACATCGGTCGATACGGCGACCTGCTTCTCAACCGTGCGCTCGAGGGCAAACATCTTGTCCCGCAGACGGGCTGCCTTTTCAAAATCCTGCCGCTCGGCGGCCGCGACCATATCGGCTTTGATCTTGCGGATTAAAACCGGGGTCCGGCCCTTCAGAAACAAGACGACCTCCCGGACCATTTCCGTGTATTCTTCCCGGTTCACGTCACGACAGCAGGGCGCAAGGCACCCCTGCATCTGGCAGTGCAGGCAGGGTCGGGTCCGGATCGTGAATTCCCGGTCGGTACACTTGCGGAGTTTAAAGGTCTTGTTGATGATCTTGAGGGTTTGGCGCACCGCGTGGGCCGAGGCATAGGGTCCGAAATAGAGGGCACCGTCCTTTTTGGGTTTACGGACGATCGACAGGCGCGGATACGGGTGGGTCACATCGAGCCGCAGCGACGGGTATCGCTTGTCGTCCTTGAGGATAACGTTGTATCGCGGCCGGTGACGCTTGATGAGATTGGACTCGAGTATCAGGGCCTCTTTTTCTGAAGCCGTGACGATGGTTTCGATGTCCGCAATTTTTTTTACCAGCACAGCGGTCTTGATATCCGGTTTTCCAGAGGCTGAAAAATAAGATGACAACCGCTTGCGAAGATTGCGGGCCTTGCCGACATAGATGATCACACCGGCGGCATTCCGCATCAAATAGACACCCGGTTCGCCCGGAAGATGCGGCAGCATGCCGCGCAGGTCGTCCAGGGATTGCCGGCCCGGGGTGTCGTCATGGGTTTCCGGCACCGGCGAGTCGCCGACGGGCTCGGTCCGGACTTTGGGTCGGTCTCGGGAGACGCGGTGCATTTTCAACTCTCGAAGACGGCCAGTTTCTGCAGAGACCGGATCCGGTCGCGCAGCTCGGCCGCTCTTTCAAATTCCAGGCCCTTGGCGGCTGTCCTCATTTCATGTTCCAATTCCCGGACGGCTTTGTCGATGTCGTCCAGCGAATCATACGCGTCCACCGTTTCGGCGACTTGACCGGGTGCCGGCCGGTTTTCGGTGGTATCGGTTCGGTAGGTGAAGGCCGCCGAGATTTCCTTGACGATCGAGGCCGGCGTGATGCCATGCTTGCGGTTGTAAGCCTGCTGGATACGACGACGACGCTTGGTTTCACCGATGGCGGCCTGCATCGAGGGGGTGACCCGGTCCGCATATAGGATGACCCGACCGTTCACGTTACGGGCCGCACGGCCGAAGGTCTGAATCAGGGAGCGCGTGGAGCGGAGAAAGCCCTCCTTGTCGGCATCGAGAATGGCCACCAGAGCCACTTCGGGAATATCGAGGCCTTCGCGCAGCAGATTGATGCCGATCAGCACCTCGAAAACCCCCAGCCTCAGGTCCCGGATGATGTCCATGCGTTCGAGGGTCGTGATGTCGGAATGGAGATAGCGCACCGGCAAGCCCAGATCGGTGTAATACTCGGTGAGATCTTCGGACATGCGCTTGGTCAGGGTGGTCACCAGGGTCCGGAAACCGAGCTTGCGGCAGCGGCGGATTTCTTCCAGCAGGTCGTCCACCTGATTGACGGCGCTGCGTATTTCGATCGGTGGATCGACCAGACCCGTTGGACGCACGATCTGCTCGACCAGCGTGTCCTGGGCCTCCGAGCGCTCGTAGTCGGCCGGGGTTGCCGAGACGAAGATCACCTGGTTGAAGCGTCCCTGGCACTCGTCGAATCTCAAGGGCCGGTTGTCGAGCGCCGACGGCAGCCGAAAGCCATATTCGACTAGCGTTTGCTTGCGCGACCGGTCGCCGCGGTACATGGCCCGCAGCTGGGGCACCGCGATGTGGCTCTCGTCGATGAACATCAGGTAGTCTTCCGGAAAATAGTCGAGCAGCGTTGGCGGCGGGTCACCGGCCGCTCGCCCGGTCAAATGGCGCGAGTAGTTTTCGATGCCGTTGCAGTACCCGAGTTCCTGAATCATCTCCAGGTCAAAGTTGGTCCGTTCCTCGATCCTCTGGGTCTCGATGAACCGGTTTTCCAGACGGAAGAACGCGATCCGCTGCTTGAGTTCGGCGATGATGGTCTCGATGGCGCGCTTGCGGGTGACTTTGGAAGTGACGTAGTGGCTGGCCGGAAAGACGGTCGCCCGTTCCAACCGTTTGATGACCAGGCCGCGCAGCGCATCGATTTCGGCGATCTCCTCGATCCGGTCTCCGAAAAAATCGATGCGCAGGGCCCGATCCTCTTCGTAGGCGGGAAACACCTCGACCCGGTCACCCCGGACGCGAAAGATGCCGCGATGAAAATCGTGATCGTTGCGCTCATACTGCAGGGATACGAGGTCCCGCAGAAGGCCGTCACGGCCGATCTCCATCTCCTTTTCCAGTTCGATACGCATGCCCAGATAGTCTTCAGGCGCTCCCAGGCCGTATATGCAGGATACACTGGCCACGACGATCACATCACGTCGCGACAGGACCGAGCGGGTGGCCGAATGCCGCAACTTGTCGATCATCTCGTTGATGGATGAATCCTTGGCGATGTAAGTGTCGCTGGCGGGGATGTAAGCTTCCGGCTGATAGTAATCGTAGTAACTGACAAAATACTCGACCGCGTTTCCCGGGAAAAGCGCTTTGAACTCGTTGTAAAGCTGAGCCGCCAAGGTTTTATTGGGTGCCAGGACCAGCGTCGGGCGATCGAGTTCGGCAATCACGTGCGCCATGGTGAAGGTCTTGCCCGATCCGGTCACCCCCAGGAGCACATGCCGCGGTTTGTTGTTCCGAATATTGTCACAAAGGGTCGCGATGGCCTGCGGTTGATCACCGTTGGGTTCGAAAGGCGCCACTAAGTTAAATAAAGACATTATATTTTATTTCATAAAATATTAATTTTTTTATTAAAAATGAATCCTAATTTTTGCGGCAACCTCAAGAATCCTTCGTTTCAGCCAGGAGAGCGATGCACATGGCGGCGATGCCGTCGCCGCGGCCGATATGGCCCAGCCCTTCGGTAGTGGTGGCCTTGACGTTGACGCGTTGGGGGTCGATGCCCATGGCGCTGGCCATGATGTCCTGCATTTCGTCGCGATGCGGTTGCAGTTTCGGCGCCTCGGCAAAGACGACCGCATCCAGGTTGACCACGGAAAAACCTTTCGCCCGAAGGACGGTTAGCGTCGATTCCAGCAGGCGGATGCTGCAAATACCGAGATAACGGGGATCTGTGTCGGGAAAATGTCGGCCGATATCGCCTTCGCCGGCCGCTCCCAGCAGTGCATCACAAGCTGCATGCACCAGCACGTCTGCATCGGAATGCCCTTCCAGCCCTTTCGCGAATGGGATGGTGACGCCACCTAAAACAAGCGGGCGTCCCGTTACCAATCGGTGAACATCGTATCCCAAACCGATTCGCATTCGATTCTCTCCGTCTTTCCTCACGATAAGGTAACAAGAGGACTGCAACGGCCACGCCGGTTAGGCCGAGAGAGGTGCCCGTTTACAACCGGCGACCAAAAAAATATCAGATAATTTTAAGTAACTTAAACAGCTTTTCACTCTATACATCCGCATCGGTATTGTCAACGACCGGCGGTCAACCCCAGCGGTTCTCGGCGAACCTTTCCCTGGGATCGGGTGCCCCTATTTAATGTGGTTACCTGGCGAAATATTTAGGAATCTTATTTTTACCGAGAATGGCGAGTCTTCCAGGTGGGGTGACCAACAATGACAATCGGCAGTGTTGGCTTAGGTTTCAGATTTCAGGGCTTTTCCGCCCGCCTAAAATAATACCAAATGCCAAAATACAAGCACCAAAATACAAATAAATTCCAAATTTCAATATCCAATGAACCAAACAGGTTTGTTATTTAGAATTTTGATCATTGTGATTTATTTGTTATTTATGATTTGGAATTTTTACAGAAGCTTAAAAGTGTTTCTTACACGATCAGACTGGGCGGCCTGAGGCGTCGCTGACCCCTGAAACCTCAATAGGTAGGTTACCGTTTCCCTTGTCATTTAACGACGATTGTGGTATAAATTGTAGTACAATGTAAATCATACATATCACCTGTTCATCTGGAAAGGAACCGTTGCAAATTGACGAAACTTCCTGTGACCAACGATCGGTTCAAGTGCCAGTTTGATTTCGACCTCGGTTATCTTGTCAAGAGCCCTTGCCGGGACTGTGATCAAAGAGAATCCGTTTTTCCAGACTGTTCACAAGACTGTCTACTCCTGGCCCAGGTGCAGACGGCTCTGTCGTCCTCGGTTTCGTGCAACAAGAAGAGTTGAAACGCTATTTCGACGAGGCCGCAGAAATCAATCACCGTGCCTTACCGTCATCCGCCTCTTCCCTGCCCCACAAGGCATCCCTCAGCCCGGAGCGCCGCACGATCCGGCGCGAGATCCCCGCGGCCAGTATCCGTTCTTGCCCCCAGATGATGATTCTCGATCGAGCCCGCGTAACGGCCGTATAGATCAACTCGCGCGTCAGGACCGGCACATCGGTGTCAGGCAGGATCAAATGGACCTGGTCGAATTCAGATCCTTGACTCTTGTGCACGGTCATGGCGAAAACCGTTTCGAGGGTCGGCAGCCGGTAGGTCGGGATGCGCCGCATGTCATCAGCCGCATCCGCAAAACAAACCACCAGCCTTGCCGCTCCGGCATCCTCCGCCGCCACCGTCAGACCGATGTCGCCGTTGAAGAGTCCCAGACGGTAATCGTTGGCGGTAACCAGAACCGGTCGTCCTGCATACCAGCGATCGGTGCGGCCGCTTTCGGTTGCGATCAGATTTGAGCGGCGCAGCACCTTTTCCGCCAAACGGTTGATGGCGCCAACCCCGTAAAAGCCCTTGTTGACGGCACACAAGACCCTGAAACGGCTAAAGCGCTCCAGGGCGCGCCGTGGTTCGTCGGCTGCAAAACTGTCGCGATACCCTTCGAGGATGTGCTCCGGCAATTGTCGGTAAAGCTCGCTTGGGGAGGCAACCGGGTTCCAGTGGATGCCGTCGACGTGGCCGGTTTTCAGCAAGTCCAAAACCGCATCGCGGTTCCCCCGATTGACGGCCCGGCTCAGCGCGCCGATCCCGCTTTTCTCCTCGAAGCGGTAGCTCCGGACCAGATTGACGATGCTGTCCCGCAACCCGCCCTTCTCCTCGTCTTTACCGTCACAGGGACTCAGAGAAATACCGGTCGCCAGCTCTGCCGTCCGGCAGAAGGACTGTGAAAACCGATGCGGGCGGCCGCGATCGCAGATGTCGCCCAACACGGCGCCCGCTTCGACCGAGGCCAACTGGTCCTTGTCGCCGATGAGCACCAACCGGGCCCGATCGGCAAGGGCCGCAACCAGTTTCGAGAGCAGCGCCAAGTCGACCATCGAGGCCTCGTCGACGATGACGACATCCGCCGGTAGCCGGTTAGCCGCGTTATACTTGAAATTGGAGGTTCCTGTAACCGGCTGCAGCATCCGATGGATTGTCCGGGCTTCGAACGGAAGCCGATCCCTCACTGCCGGGCTGCAGGCAAGCGAACTTCGGGCCGATTTAAGGGATTCGCCGAGTTTGGCAGCCGCCTTGCCGGTCGGTGCCGCGAGCATGATGTCGATGGGGGCACCGTTCCCCTGTTCGATAAGCAGGGCCAAAATTTTGGCCACGGTATGCGTTTTACCGGTGCCGGGGCCACCCGTAATGACGCAGAACCTTTTAAGCAGTACCGCCAGGGCGGCCATTTTCTGCCAGTCGATGCTGTCGGACAGACCATCGTCTGGAAACAGGCGCTCGAAGGTTTTTCGCAGAGTCGCCGGGTTCCGGCCCTCCGGTAACGGCTCGCCACCCGTCCGCCGCTTGATAGCACCGATCAATCCCTGCTCATACGACCAGTAGCGATAGAGATAGAGTCGGCCGAAAGGGTCGAGTATCAACGGACGCTGGTCACCGGGGCAGCCGACCATGGAACTCGCCCGAAGCCGTGCCATCCATTCTTCGGTGGCGGGACAGTTCACCGCCGGGCGGCCTTCCCGGGTCTCCAGCAGTTCGACCCGGTCCAGTGCCTTTAAGTCGAGACAGACGTGCCCGCCGGCGGCCGCACGACTGACCAGGGCCGCGGCCAGGGCCAGGTCCGGGACGAGGTGACCGCCCAGTTGGTCGAGGAAGTCGGCGAAATGAAGATCGATTTCCGCCAACTGGCCGCTGCGATAAAGAGATGTCAAATCACTGCTGAGCTTCACTATCATCTCCGGGTGTGCCTCGAGCAGCTAGCGCTGTTGCCCGCGAAAACTTATCAGGCGGCGATCAAGGTCTGGTCGAGGGCTTCGATCAGCCCGGCATCCGGCCGGTCGCGATAAATGCCGAATGCGGGCCCTTTTTCCGGATCGACGCCGCGGATAAATATGTAGAAAACCCCGCCGAAATGCGTTTCATAATTGTAGGCCGGATCACGCATCTTGAGATATCGGTTGAGTGCCAGGGTGTAGAGACAGTATTGGAGGATGTAATAGGCTTCATTCATGGCCGTTTGCAGGTTTTCCGCCTGATAGTCCTCTATTCGATGTCCGAGATGGTTCGACTTCCAGTCGGTCAGATAATAACGCCCTTCGTGTACGAAGGCCATGTCGATGTAGCCCTTCAAGAAACCACGGGAAGGTGCGAAACTGAGTTTTTCCAGATCAGACGGAAACGTTGATGGAATACCGGCGGCCGGATACGCGGCAAATATGTCCCTTAGCCGACGGGGTGTGACCGGCTTGACGGGAAAATAAAAGGCCATCTCGTTAAGTCGCTGATGGAAGCCGATCGAACCCAGCGTCAACCCGGGCGTTCCGGAGACAAGCGAAACAGACAGCACGCGATCGATCGCGTTTTTGACCACCGCCGTCCACGACGGGTCGAACCCGTGTGCGCGCAGCTTTTCGTGGATTCGTGCTTCCCGGTTTTCAGGAACAGAATCCGTAAAGTCGAGCTGTTCGAGCAATTCGTGAAAGAAAATACCGGCGCGGGCACCTTTGGGGAAGGTGTAAATGGTCCGGAGTTCCGTGGCCGACAACGCGATGTCTGAAACCGCGCTGCCGTTATCCGCGACAGGCGGTGGATGCGCATCGCGGTCGGGCGAATCTGCATCTGCGGTCCGGCGGGAGACCAGTGCCGAGTAGCTCGAAATCCGCCAGGTTGTGTCGATGACACCGCCGAATTTCCGGCAGAAAAATGGTGTCGCATCGTTTATTGGCGCAGATGGTGTAACGCTCCGGTCCGCCGGAATGTCCCTCAGAAGGATGCTCCCCCCTGACGCTGCGGCCAGGCGTGTCAGATCTGCCCGTCGATCACCATCGGCCAGTCCTGTCAAGTGGGTTGTCAGGGTGGCCACGATGTCGTCACCGTCGCACTCCGGGGGGTGAAAGAGATAGGCCGGAGCAGAGGTCTCGGCGGTATTGATATGGCCCCAGACCAGATAACAACGCTTCTTGGCGCGCGTGAGCGCCACATAAAGCAAGCGCAGGTTTTCTGCCAGCATTTCCTGCTGGGCCAACCGCTTGCGCAGTTCGACCTGGTCGGACCCCAAATCGAGGACCCGCCGCCGGGGAGGACCTTGCTCGTGACAGATGATGTCACGGTCATTGGTGATCAGCGATCCTTCCCACCCGAACGGACAGAAGACGACCGGATACTCCATACCTTTGCTTCTGTGGGTGGTCACGATGCGCACCGCCCGGGCATCGCTTTCCAATCTGAGTTGGTGCTCTTCCAAGCGGGGAGTCGCCGGATTGAGCTTGTCGGCGAGCCACTTGAGGAGCGAGGCCATTCCGGGCTCCTCCTGGACGGTCTGCTGGTGCAGGATTTCGGTCAGATGCAGCAGGTTGGTCAATCGGCGGTCGCCGTCCGGATACGCCAGCAAACGTGCTCGAACCCCTTCACGGGCCATCAACCACCGCATCATGCGCATGAATCCGTAACGGTTCCACTCTTCGGCATACTCCCTGAAGCGCAACCGCCGATTTTCAAGTTGGTGTGCACTCGCGGCGACATGGTCGATTTCGGCCGCCGACACCCCCAGCATGTCGGTGACAAGGGCCGCCCGGAACCGTTCTTCACGACGGTGTTCAAGCACCCCGGTCAGTACCTGCAGAATTTCCCAGGCTTCGGGCGTATCGAAGATGTTGCCGGCTCCATAGAGGACGGATGGAATGCGTCGCTCAGACAGGCTTTCTTTTATCAGACGTGCCTGCCGATTGGTGCGGACCAGAACGGCGATATCGGCGAGCGGCAGCGGTGAGGCCTTTGCAGCGACCAGACGGGCGATTTCATTGCCCACAGCCGCGGCAATCTGGCGTGTGGCGTCGCTCTTGCTCACGGGGTTACCCTCTTGCGAGGGGAGATACCATAGGATCAGCGCTGGCTCCTCAATGGTTGACGCGTCCTCGGAGCCTCCCCCGGCCCGCGCCTTTTCGAAGCGGATTTCATCAAACAAAAACGGTCGTCGAACGCCGGCGAACAGACTGTTGACGGCGGTGATCATACCGGGTTCGGAGCGCCAGTTTTCATAAAGGGTATACTTTTCAGTCGCCCGTTCGGCCGCTTCCATGTAGGAAAAGATATCGGCTCCGCGAAAACCGTAAATCGACTGCTTGGGATCGCCGATCATGAAAAGAATGGCCGGGGGCTGGCCGAAGAGTCTCGAAAAGATGGTGTACTGAACCGAATCGGTATCCTGAAACTCATCCACCAGCGCGGCCGTGAACCGCCGCCGCACGGCTTCAATCAGGATATCGCTGCCGGGCCGGTCTTTTTGCAAGGCGTCTCGCACTGTCAGTAGCAGGTCCTCGTAAAATTGTCGGTTGTGCCGCTTTTTGACATCTGCGAGTGCACCGCGGGCAAATTGAAAAAAATCGCTTTTGAGGTACAAGAAATAGCGCTCCATTTCGGTCTTCAACGCCTCGCCCGCCCCGTTCAACCGGTCGCAAAGGTAGAAGAAGGGATGCTCCGGCGGCACGTAGTTCTTTTTGGTCGACCGTTTCAAATACGCTGCCGAAAATTTCTCGAAACCGTTGAACAACGGGAACCCGGTGACATCCTCAGCGGTAAAACGGTCCATGGATTCCACCCATGCAGCGATCTTGACGTCCCGGGGCCTTTGTCCCGTCAAGCGCGGGTCGGGTTTAAGGCTGCCGTAAATCGTGGCATTCAAGGCCTGGTCCGTCAAGAGTTCGCCGACCTGTTGACGCACGTTCTTCCAGTCTGCCGCCAGCTGGTGGTAGAGCCGCCGGTAATCATCCAGGTGGGCTAAGCGCGGTTCGGTTAGCTCGGGCAGGATTTCCAGATCCGGAATGGTGAAATTTTTCATCAGGCGGAAGAAAACCTCCGGCCCGCCGACTTTTTTCTCCGCAAATAAAAAACCGATCAGCTCGGGGACTGCATCGTAAAGGTTTTTACGCCAGAAGTCTTCGGCCACCTCCTGATAGTAGACCGTCGGATCGGCCATCAGTTCGGTATTGTAGAACGTGCCGGTTTCAAAAGCGTGTTCGTGCAACAGTCGCTGACAGAAACCATGAATGGTCAATATGGCCGCCCGGTCGAAATCCGCCAGCACACCGTCGAGCCGCTTTGCGGCGGCACCCGGGTCCTGCAAGGTGGCGATCAACCGGTGGATGAAGGGATCACGGCTGCCGCCCCCCAATAGAGCCAGCCGGGTCTGGATCAGTTTACTTCGAATGCGGGTTTTCAACTCCTCCGTGGCGGCCGTCGTATAGGTCACCACCAGGATCTGTTCCACCTCGAGTTCCTGTTCGAGGACCAACCGTACGAACAGGCCGGCAAGGGTATACGTCTTGCCGGTCCCGGCGCTGGCCTCGATCAGGGTCGTGCCGGTCAGGGGCGTTTTGATCGCATCAAACGGTTGCATAAACTGTGACGTACGGTGCAGGGGTTGACCTCAAATTTGGCCGAAATGTTACGGAAGCAGCTGTTCAGTCCCAATCGGTTCGATAGACAAACCCGGTCACCCGGCGGAATCTATAGAATACTTATTTTCATCGAGAATTTCTGGCTCACGTTGCCGCATCCATATCACATTCGGGCGTCGGCAGAAACGATCCTTTACGGCTGCGGACGATTTCGACCACACCGTCCGTGGTTTGCGAAAGCCGGCCGCCTATGGTACACACCTCCATCCGTTTAAGCAAAAAATTAGTCAGCCGGAGTTTTAATAATATCCGGCAGCCGCCGGTTTTCCAAGGAGACTCATGTTTTCCGGTATCCAGGAAATTTTGCTGATACTTCTCATCGTGCTGGCCATTGTTTTTTTGCCGCGCATAACCGGTCGCCGACAAACACCTGTTGCCAATGCTCGGGGCGGACGCCGCCCTTATCTGAAACTCTCCGGTCCCCTGCGGTTGGCCATTCTGGGCTCGATCGCCTGGCTTTTTCTGACGGCGGTCTATTTCGAACCCTGGCATCGGGATCTCCCTCCCTACCTATACGCCGGTGCCGGTCCGGTGGCACTCTTCTGGGGTATTCTCTGGATTGCCGCCGGTTTTCGCAAACACCGAAAAAAACCTCGCGTTTGAAATTTAAATAGCCGACACCTCGTGTGAAACTTAACGCGGCCGGAACAGTCAATATATTGAACGTCGAACGTCGAATATTGTGGCAACGGGTCAAAGTTTTGACGTCGGACTGACCGTGGTGTCAAACCGGCAGGGGGTGGTGCAGCAACAGTTGGGCCATATTCACCGTATCCTACTGCAGTCGATCGTAATTTCTTTGGTTCCTCTTCGGCATGATTCCTGCAAAGTCAACCACGGTTCGGTGTGCCCGCTGTTTGACCGGGTTGCCTGTCGGAGGTCATGGCTTGGCAACACCCTTGTTATTTGCAGGAACCAGGAGCCGAAATGATGTCGAAAATGCAGAAAAAATTTAGCGGTATTTGCGTCAAGATCAGCCTGAACGTGCCGTCTCACTGCACCTGGTGCTGGGATGAGGTGTTCGGCACCGCATTGGTGGTTTTCGACCGCAGCGATATGGACCTGGTGTATATCCCGATGACACTGGAATTCGACGCCCAATGGGACATAGCCTCCATAGACAAGGCCCCGCCGCATTTCTCGAGCTATTTCAACAGGGTCTTCGGCGTCATGCCGGGGCAAAAAATCTTCACCGCCGCGGACGGCGACGGTGTGATCCTTTTTGCGGTCTGGTGGCCATGGGGAGACGGGGCCAAAATCTCGCTGCGTGTCGGACTCTTTTCACCCGCTGATGATAGGGTCGCCCGGCATCAGATCAAGGCGCTTTTGAGCGACTGGTTTCACTTATAGAGGTGATCGTAAGGATGAATTTCTCGTGCAGCAATTGTCACAAGACCTACACCATTACCGATGGCAAACTTCCAGCCACAAAAAAATTGGCTTTTCCCTGTCCGGATTGTGGTCATCGCATCGAACTCAACCTGTGCGATAACGCATCCGGCGATACAGTGTCGTTGGAGAAAACCGGTGTTGCGGCAGCACCGGCATCGGCGCCAACGGATGAAAAGCAAACCGCTGAAGAGCTCAAAAAGCGGATCTTATCCAATCTGAGTGGACTCCCGCCCATGCCGCAGATCGTCTTCAAGGCCCATGAAATCATGGAAGATCCCAATTCGGGCACCAAGAAGGTGGCCGAATTGATTGAGACCGATCAGGCGATCGCCGCCAAAGTGTTGAAAATGGCCAACTCGGCCTATTACGGCATGAGCGGCAAAGTCTCCTCGATTCAACATGCAGCGGTCGTCCTGGGTGACAAGGCTCTGGGCGAACTGGTCACACTGGCCGGCACCTCGAGTTTGCTGGGTAACAAGCTGTACGGCTACGCGATGGACTCCGGAGAACTGTGGCGCCACTCCATGACGGTCGCGTTCGGATCGAAAATAATGGCCCAGCGATACATGCCACAACTGGAAAACGACGCCTTTTCAGTCGGGCTCATCCACGACGTCGGCAAGCTGGTGCTCGACCGACCGGTACTGAACCGCAAAAGCGTGTTCGACGAATTCATGGCCTCCGGCGACAAGACCTTCCTGAGCGCAGAAAATCGGATTCTCGGATTCGATCATGCTGAAATCGGCTATGACATCTGTCAGCAGTGGCAGATTCCGGACTCTCTTGCCAAAGCGATCCGTTACCATCATCGCCCAAGCGCCGAATCGGATGACAGCCTCGTCTGTATCGTATCCATGGCCGACACCATCGCCAACATGGCCGCTGCCATGAGCATGGCCGGTCGCATCCAAAGCGGAATCGATGCGGTCATGTACATGGTGGATGACACCGTCATGGAGCGTCTGGCGCTTGGGGAAAAGGATATCGGCGTCATCATGGAATCAGCTTTGGACGCCGTTGAAAAAATCATGCTCGAAATCGACCCCACCTGACACAGACTCTCAGGGCAGTTCTTCGACGTGCCGCAACAGAGGCGCAACGATTTTTTCCGCCAACCCTTTGAATTGTTCATCGATCGGATCACTGCCGCCGAAACACAACCGGACGTATGGATCTTCCGACACGCCTCTCTGGAAATCGGTGCCGACCCATTTTTTTCGGACCGTTTCGATGGCGGCGTTCATCGGTTTACCGCCTTCAACCGTCAACTTCAGGAAGTGCAGCGACAAATCGGGAAAAAAGTGCAACGGCCGGCAGAGGCCTTCCTTAAAGGTCGCGAGAATTTCCTTCAGGATCGCATCCGGCCGGTCAACCGGTCGAATGCGGGCTATGCCGTCGGCGCCCACCAGGGTGGTTACAGGAGCCCGGCCGTTCAGCGTCGATCGGCACATGACGAGATGATAAATCCAGGCCGAAAGGTAATCCTTGGCTCTGCGCCGTGCAAAACGCGCCTGGATGCGTCCCTGAGGGTACAGCCCCTCGAGTGTGCCCGTCAGGCGAATACCGGACAGGGTCAAATCGACCGGAAGCGTCTCGGCATGTTTATCCTCGATGATCTCCAGCAGTTTCGCGGCAAAGGCCTCGGTCTGCTTTTCCAGGACGCCGTAGAACAGCCGGCCGATGTTTCCTTGCGGCAGTTCTCCCTTGGCCCGCTGGATCTGGAAATGGTCGGCCAAGTCATGACCCGAAAGCCGGGCCTCGATCAAATCCTGACGGATACGGTAACCATCCAGGGTGTCGAGACTGAAATTCTCCTTGTCCTGGGGCAGAAGATCTTTACCTTTGAGAAGGATGCCAAGCCGCTGCTCGACCAGAAAGCGGGCCGGCTGTGAGGTGAATTGACACAACTGCTCTAAGCGCAGTGTTTGCCAATCCGCCGGCGGGGGTGCCAGCGGAACTTTGAAAAATGGCTGCGGGCCTTCTGAAACGGCGCCCCCGGCAGCGGCCATAAAATTTTCGAGCGAATAGCTGAAGAGCGCCGGATCACTGTCGTCGAAGTAGCGTTGCGAGTAAGCCTGCAAAGGATGCCGGATCACCAGGTTCACCGCCGGAATGCCGTAGCTGTCTTCGATCGTGTCGACTAGCTCGCTGACGATCACCGAGGGGGGGATCTCGCTGTTGTCCTGGACACTCTGCCCTACATAGCTGATATAAAATACCCGGGCGGCGGATACCAGCGCTTCCAGAAAAAGGTACTTGTCGTCCCTGCGCCGCGACCTGTCACCGAGTCTCGGAAATCGGGCCATGAGATCAAAACCCAATGGGGTGTTCTCCCTTGGAAACGCCGCGGTATTCATGCCGATCAGACAAACGACCTCAAATGGAATGCTGCGCATGGGGAGCATTGCGCAGAAGGTCACACCACCGGAGATAAATTCGGCGCCGGCGTGGGTGCGCTCGAGCGTATTTTCGAGATGGGTGCGCACAACCTCCAGTTCGAGCGGCACCGCAAAACCGGCCCGTTCTTCGAGGCAACCGAAATTTTCGAGGCTGCGGCGCAGTTGCTGCACTTCCTGAGCGGTATTCTCGTCGACGGCGATAAAACGCTCCAGCAACTCGATGAAGATATCCCGCCAATCTGCGGGTGACATGGACTGTTCGAGTCGCTCCGCCCACTCGAAAAGGTGTTGGAGAAACGTGATAAACTGACCCAGAACCAG
>JBDNAO010000518.1:0-2507 GCA_039768375.1 Desulfobacterales bacterium
AGCCCAGCCGTTGGCCAATAAAACGGCCAGTTTGATCAGAAAAGAAACTACATTTTTGTAATATTGGATATCGTCATTTGGAATTTATTTGTATTTTGGTGCTTGTATTTTGGTATTTGGCATTATTTTAGGCGGGCAAGCCCTGAAACCTAAACCAACACCGCCGATGGTCATTGTCATGTTCCCAGGCTTGAAATATCGAGCAGCGGTCGACAATGGGTAAGACAATTTAAGTATGACTAGACACTATGCGATGCTGTCGACAAAAGCAGCCGCGATGGTGTCAAGGAGCAGCATTCCGCGAGGCGTCAACCGGCAGTGTCCGGCGGTTGTCGTCAGCAATCCCTCCTGTTCGAAAGCCGCAGATTTGGCACCGAAACGCTCCATGAAACCGATCCCGAACCGATCGTTAAAAGCGGACATGTCGATCCCGTCTATGAGACGCAGACCGAGATAGACCGCTTCGATCATCAACTCTTCACGGGTCAGGGTTTCACTTTCCTCGATCGGCCGTCGCCCGTTATCCAGCTGCCTGATGTAGCGGTCAACATCCGCGCAATTCCAGAATCGTTCGGGCTCGACAAACGAATGGGCCGAGGGCCCCAGACCCAGGTAGGGTGAAAAAGACCAGTACTTGCAGTTGTGGCGGGAGCGTCGACCGCGGGACCGGGCAAAGTTGGCGGTCTCATACTGCTCGAAGCCCCCTCTTCCCAACACCTCGAGAGCCTGGAGGTACAGCTCCGCCACCCGGTCTTCATCTGCAGCCATGAATTTTCCGCGTCTCAAGTCTACTTCCAGCGGGGTGCCGGGTTCGAAGGTGAGACTGTAACAGGAAAGATGTGAGAGGTCGCAGTCAAGCGCCCTTACCAGATCGATCTTCCAGCTGTCCGGCGTTTGACCGGGGATGCCGTATATCAGGTCGATGCCGATGTTATCGAAACCGGCCGCATGCGACCATGCCAGAACCCTCTCCGCCTCGATCGCGCTGTGGATTCGCCCCAGAAACGCCAGGTTTCGAGCCCGGAAGGACTGGACCCCGACGTTGAGCCGATTGGCACCTGCCTGACGGAGCCGTTGCAATGAATCGAGGTCGACCGTCCCGGGATTGACCTCGATTGTGATCTCGGTATCCGGCAGAAATGAAAAAGTCCGGCGGGCCGCATCGATGATTTCTTCGACAGCGCCAATCCCCAATGTGGACGGTGTGCCGCCGCCGAGGTAAAGCGTGTCGAAGCTCAGGGCGGGTTGCGAGGCTGCGGCAAGTCGCATTTCCTGCTGCAAGGCTTTCAGATAGCCGGGCTGCAGGAAGGGGTCGGTGACGGAGTAAAAATCGCAGTACCTGCATTTCTTACGGCAGAAGGGAATGTGAATGTAGAGACCGGCCGTAGCGGCCGCCTTTGGGTTGGACATCTTTATTTTTTCCATCCACCCAGAAGGTGCATGTGCAGATGAAAAATCCGCTGGCCGCCGCCCCACTCCACGTTGAACACCAATTTGTATCCTGAAGCGCCGATTTCCCGCTCCCTGGCCACATCCCGACCTACCGCCAGCATATGCGCCACGAGGCCTTGGTCCGCATCGGTCATGTCGTTGATGCTGCGGATGTGCCGGCGCGGCACGATCAGGTCGTGAACCGGGGCATGGGGATTGATATCTTTGAAAACAACCAGTTGATCGTCCTCGAATACAAAACGGGTATCGGTCTTGCCGTTAACGATGTTGCAGAAGATGCACTCCTTTTCCATGATCTGCCTCCGGGGCAAACGGTTTGAATGTCCATCCACATCGCTCGTCCCGCCTTAACCTACCGGCAGCGAGCAATGCGCAGTTTTGTAACCGGACCTGTGCCGTCTTGTCAACTGGATGGCTGCCGCGCGGGTTTCAGGCCGGCCGTCTGCTCTACAACGCCCGCATCGGCCACAGAAGGAAATTTCCACCGCCCTTTCAAGGTGGGGGCCGTCAGCGCATGCCGCAGCTCTTTCAGAAATCGGGACCGCGGGATTTCGCAGGCTCCAAAGCGCTTCAGGTGGGCCGTGGTCACCTGGCAATCAATAAAGTCGAAGGACAGGGTCTTGAGGAAACGCACAAGGGCGAACAGCGCTACGCTGGAGGCGTTGTCGACCCGTGAAAACATTGATTCTCCAAAAAAACACCGCCCCAGAGAAACACCATACAGCCCGCCGGCCAGCCGTCCGTCCGACCATGTTTCCACCGAGTGGGCATAGCCGGAAAAATGCAGCCGGCAATAGGCATCGCGGATGCCATCGACAATCCAGGTCCCCTCGCGGTTCTGCAGACGGGTCTGGGCGCAGGCGGTGATCACCTCCTCGAAGGCCTTGTCTATAGTGACCGTGAACACCTTTTTCTTAATTATCTTTTTCAGAGTTCTTGAAACGTGGAGCGTGCCCGGATAGAGGATGAGCCGCGGGTCGGGCGACCACCAAAGGATCGGCTCGTCTTCAGAGTACCACGGAAAGATTCCCATCCGGTAGGCGAGCAGCAGACGC
>JBDNAO010000519.1:0-2639 GCA_039768375.1 Desulfobacterales bacterium
ACCCACATTCTGGCCTTTGAAGGCGACAGCCGGGCGGTGTGGTTCGAGGGGAATTATTCGGACTATGAAATCGACCGGCGTAGCCGGTTGGGTTCGGCCGCCGACCAGCCCCACCGGATTAAATACCGGCAGTTGACCCGGGAGTGAGGGCTTAAAGAAAATAGAAACTTGAAACTGGAAACTCAGAACCTGTAACCTGCAAACAGCGGTGGCGCTTCCACCCGGATAAACGGAAATGCAAAGGAGAAAATTCTCGTCCCTTTATAAAAGGGAGGTCGAGAGGGATTTTAAAATTTGATTGTCCTTACGAATCAGAGGATTGAGCCGATGGCCTCAGACCGGCGGTGGAAAACGGCCACCGTTGCGGAGAAAATCGTCATAGTTCCAGAAGGGAGCCGCTACCTTCTCCGGTGCTGCAGGCCAGGGCCAACCGGCTGGGAGCGGGCACGTCAGTCGCAACGGCGTTTTGAGGGTGGGATGCATCACGGTAATTTCCTTGGCCAGCAGTGCGAGCTGCCGGTCTTTCAGGGGACTGACGGCACCGTAGCGCACATCCCCCACAATTGCGTTGCCGGCATGGGAGAGCTGCAGCCGGATCTGATGCCGCCGGCCGGTTTGCGGTGCCACCTGCAGCAAACTCCGGTCCCCGGTGCTGTCGATCAGGCGATATTGCAGGCGGGCTTCGCGGCTGTTCCCGGAGGGTTCGGAAAGGATACGGCACGAAAGCCCCTGGCGCTCGATGTGATCGTAAAGGTTTCCGTTCGGCTGTGCGGGCGTGCCCTCGACAACGGCCAGATAGGTTTTTTGGATCGTCCCGCAACGAAATTGGGCGCTTAAACGGGCGGCGGCCTTGGAGGTGCGTGCGAACAGCATCACGCCGGCCACCGGCCGGTCCAAACGGTGCACCAGGCCGAGAAACACCCGGCCCGGCTTGGCATGGCGTTTCCTCAGCCAGTCCTTGGCCAGCTCCAGCAGGCACACCGCCCCGGAACGATCTCCCTGGGCGAGCAGGCCGGCCGGTTTGAAGAGCGCGAGCAGGTGGTTGTCCTCAAAGAATACCGGCCAGCGTGGATGATAAAAGCACATAGGCGAGAGCATCAGGATTCCTTGCGCAATAATGACCCGTTGGTTTCCGGTGGTTATGTGGAGCCGGGGAACCGGGCTCCGGCGCGTCATTTTCATTTACCGTTGCGGCTTAGAGGGCCATGAGCGTATAACACGTAAAGATCTTTCATCTTCACCGGAAATTGCCGGAAAACAAGCAATTCTGTTTTGGCTGCATGCGGTAACATGAAGCAAATCAAGAAGGAAATCTCGTCGATCCGCACCGGTCCCCCAGAGCCGGAAAAGATGCGGGTCATGTTCGAAAGATGCGGCATTCATTTATCGGCCCTGCAGGTTGAACAATTGTGGACTTATCACGGGATGCTGCGTCAGAGCAACCCGGAGCTCAATCTGACGCGGGTGCACAATTTCGACAACATGGTCATCAAATTGTATGTCGATTCGATCCTGCCTGCCGACCTCGTGCACCTCCCCTCACCCTTGCTCGACTTGGGAACCGGCCCCGGCATGCCCGGTATTCCCCTCAAGATCTATCAGCCGCGTTTGGAGATTCTTCTGGCCGAAAGTCGCCAAAAACGGGCCAATTTTCTCACCATGGTTGTCGATCGGCTGATGCTGGAGGGCGTGCGCATCATCGAAAAGAAAATCGGTGCCGATTTTCAGGAACCGGTGGCCGGTGTCATTACCCGGGCCGTGGAAACGATGGCCAAGACCTTGGAGCGTGTTCGTGGATGCCTGGCACCCGGGGGCATGGTGATCTTTATGAAAGGTCCGCACTGCGAAGCGGAACTGGACGAGGTCAGGGGCCGGTGGCTGTCGGTCTACAAGCTAGTTCTGGATCGATCTTACGTCATTCCCCACACGCGCCATAATCGTCGCCTCGTGGTCATGAAGCGTCTGGACCAGCCGCACTATGTTCGCCGCGCCAGAGCCGCGGCGCGTTACCCGGTAAAAAAAATCGAAAGCGAAAAAAACGCCCTCTTCAAAGAAATGAAAAAACTGCTCAGCGGTCGGGGGATAAAGAAATCCGGCCAGGCCTTGGTTGCTGGTGCCAAGCCGATCGCCGAAACGCTCAAAAATTTTCCCGCTCAGTGCGACGCCTGGATCAGTTCGGGTGACCAGGAGCCGCCACCGGCCGATGCACCCGATCAGCTCAGCTGGTATCAACTGGCCCCGCGTTTGTTCGAGACGCTCGATGTTTTCGGAACCCATGCGCCACTCCTTGTGTTAAGGGTTCCGCCGATCGACGTTTGGCAACCGTCAGACGGTTTTGGCAACGGCTGCAGCCTGCTGGTTCCCTTTCAAGACCCAGAAAACGTCGGGGCCGTTATCCGCTCGGCAGCCGCCTTCGGCGCCCGGCAGGTAATCCTGTTGGCTGAAAGTGCCCATCCTTTTCATCCCAGGTCACTGCGGGCGTCAGGTGGAACGGTTATGTCCGTCAGGCTCCGACAGGGCCCATCTTTAAAGCAATTGCCTGCGGATCTGCCGATCATAGCGCTTTCGGTCGAGGGTGCCGACATTCGCCACACGGCATTTCCGCTGTCTTTCGGATTGCTGATCGGCCTCGAAGGACC
>JBDNAO010000520.1:0-3208 GCA_039768375.1 Desulfobacterales bacterium
GCCAATGCGAACCCGGCCGAGAAGGCCGATCTGTTGTCCGCCAGTATCTCGGTGGCCATGAATACCACGGCCTTTGGTCTGATGTCGGCCATTCCGCTTCTGCTTCTGCATGCCAAGCTGACGTCGACCACGGGGCATATCGTTGACAGCCTGGAGATGGCATCGGTCAAGGCGCTGAACAGCTTCTCCAGTTTCGCCAAACGCCAATTCGAGGCGAAATCGGAGTTTGCTGATGGAAACCAGCCAGCTTCCATTCAGGAACCCCCGTTGGAAGCGGCGTCGTAGGGGCCATTTGTGATCAACTGATCAATTGCGGCGGGTCATCGATTCAGGTTTCCCGCAAACCAAGAGGCTTCAATATTTTCCTGGTAGGCCAGTGGCCCACCACCAAAACGTTTCTGCTTCTGAGACGGGTAACCAAAGCACGCTTGCCTAATGCAGGCCTTGCGCCGCAACCAAATCAGTGTTCAGGTTTCGGGTTTCAGGATTTGGGGGTTGCTGACACCTGGCACCTGAAACCCTATTCCGATAAAGTCAAACAGCATTGATGCCCTGCAGCTTGCTGCAGGGAGATTCATTAAAAAAATGGCGCTGAGCCATGCTCAGCGCCATTTTGGTTTTTATTGGTCGGGAAGAGAGGATTTGAACCTCCGACCCCAGCGTCCCGAACGCTGTGCTCTACCAGACTGAGCCACTTCCCGATTAAAAGAACAACTTTCTAAAACTTTTTTAGAGTGTTGTCAATCCCAATGTCATGCGGCAAAGGGATTCTTGAGCACGATCGTCTCGTCTCGTCCCGGGCCGACCGATACAATCTGGACCGGTGTTTCGGTCAGTTCTTCAACCCGCCTGAGATAGGTTCTCGTCGTTTGCGGCAGGTCACCGAATTGGCGGATCGTTGAAATATCCTCGCTCCAACCGGGCAGGGTTTCATACAATGGTGTGCATTCGGCCAGCACCTTGAGGCTGGCGGGGAATTCGTTCAATCGGTTGCCATTGTATTCGTAGCCGGTGCAAATCTTCAGTTCCTCGAGCCCACCCAAGACATCGAGTTTGGTGATGGCCAAACCGGTCAGGCCGTTAAGGCGTACTGCGTTGCGCACGATGACCGTGTCGAGCCAACCACAGCGGCGTTTGCGCCCTGTTGTGGCACCAAATTCGACGCCCTTTTCCTGGATGCAGGCGCCGGTTGCGTCGAAAAGCTCGCAGGGAAAGGGGCCGGCGCCCACGCGGGTCGTGTAGGCCTTGACGATGCCGATCACATCCGTGACCGCCCCGGGACCGACGCCGGAGCCGCAGCAGGCGTTGCCGGCAACCGTGTTCGAAGAGGTTACGAAAGGGTAGGTGCCGTGATCGATGTCCAGGTGGGTTCCCTGAGCGCCCTCGAACAGCACTTGGCGACCCTGCTTGATCGCCTCATCGAGCGTGATCGACACATTGGTCACATGCGGCGCCAGACGGCTGGCGTATCGGCGGTAGGTGTCGATGATCTCCTCCGCATCGAGCGTGGCGGCAGAGAGATAATTCTTCAGATAGAAATTTTTTTCGTCCAGCAGGGTGCGTACTTTTTCAGCGAAAGTCTCGGGCTCCAGCAGATCGATGAAGCGCACCCCACGGCGGGTGGCCTTGTCTTCGTAAGCCGGACCGATTCCACGGCCGGTGGTGCCGATTTTCTTGTCGCCCTTCTGGTTTTCGCGGGCCAGGTCGACGGCTTGGTGGTAGGGCATGATCAAATGGGCGCGTTCGCTCACCTTGATTCTGTCGGCCCCGACGTCGATGCCCTTGCCGTCGAGATAGTCCATTTCCTCGATCAACACCGCCGGGTCGACCACCACGCCGTTGCCGATCACACAGGTCTTGCCCTGCAGGATACCGGAGGGCACCAGATGGCTGATGAACTGTTCACCTTCGACGACCATCGTGTGCCCGGCATTGTTGCCACCTTGGAAACGGACGACAACATCTGCACGTGCAGCCAGTAGATCGACGACTTTGCCCTTGCCCTCGTCACCCCATTGCGTTCCGATGATAACGGTGTTCGCCAAATTTCACTCCTTACGTAATTAATGAAAGGGGTCAAGGATTCGAGGGTTCAAGGGCCCAAGGATTTTTTTCTAAAGACTTTATCAAGGCCTTAAGCATCCTTTCAACCTCTCCAATGTCCCGCAGCTGTTCCGACAGGCTTTCTGCTTTAATGTATCTTAGGTCACCGGATAACAATATTTGTGTCTCAAATTCACAATATTGAACAATAGTTTATATCAGTGTCTATCGAGAAATAGTGGATTTTGGTTCAGGCCAAGGCCGCAGCGAATTTTAAACCGGAGGCGTAGTTTTCTACGTCGAGGTTTTCAAATTAGCGAGAACGCCGGCCTGGGCCAAAAGATGCTATTTCTGGATGGACACGAACGCGTTTAACGCGAAAAAACTCCTTGATCAATCGCCGGCAAGCCTCTTCACAGATCCCTGAAATAACCTCGGGCTGGTGATTGAAGCGGTCGTCTGCGGCAAAGTTGTATATTGAACCGGCGGCGCCCCATTTCGGGTCAAATGCACCGAACACGAGCCTCTCGATCCGGGCATGAATGATGGCGCCCATGCACATGGGGCAGGGCTCGACGGTCACGAAAAGCGTGGTTCCCGGCAACCGGTAGTTGTTCGCCGCCGCGCAGGCCGCGCGCAGCACCAGGATTTCCGCGTGGGCGGTGCCATCGGCCCGGGTGATAACTTGATTGTGAGCGGCGGCCATTACGCTGCCGTTCGAATCGACGACCACTGCACCTATCGGAACTTCGTTCTTTTGTCCAGCCTTTTTCGCCTCGTCAAGCGCCAAATTAATAAATTTTGTGTGATCATTCAACATCCTACACGCATTGGATCGTTTATCATTGAGAAGGCGGATTATTTAAATTTCCAGAGATTTTCATTATCAATGTCCGACCGGAAATGATAGATTTCGACTCCCACCAAGGCCGCAACGATTTCGCAACCGCAGGCGAAGTGGCTCTAAGCCGAGGATTGCATAGAGCGAGTGCGGCGGCCCGGGACGAAAGATGCCGTTTATGGGTGGAAACTAATTGACATGTAAAGGATATTGTCCTATTAACATCGTTCTTGTCAAAAAGTAAATGCGCCCGTAGCTCAGCCCGGATAGAGCGCCGGACTACGAATCCGTAGGTCGCAAGTTCGAATCTTGCCGGGCGCACCA
>JBDNAO010000105.1:0-5276 GCA_039768375.1 Desulfobacterales bacterium
CAATGTCTGCGTTTGTCTGCGGCTAATTTTTCACATTATATGACGCCGATTATGCAGTAGGAGTGATTTATACACCAACTTTTTTGGATAAGATCCAAGTTAAACCACTTGATTTATCGGGAATAGGGTTTCAGGTGCCAGGTGTCAGCAACCCCTAAATCCTGAAACCCGAAACCTGACCACTGATTTGGTTGCGGCCGAAGGTCTGCATTGAATATCCGCTAGCGGTTTGACTTCCGTTGGCGATTCTTTTATACACACAGGCGAAGCCGAAGGCTTGAATGATTCAATCTGTCGTAACAATCGTTGCGCGGCGAATTGCTGCGAGGCTGCCGGACGCTTCGATTGCCCTCGTCGCCCCGATCCGACCGATTGCCGGACCGGCTGCGGCACTGAACCTGATGACCTGACATCCGACACCCATGGCCAAAATCGTCGATCTCAAAACATATCGCGCACGGATTTTCCGCGACCGGGTCTTCGGTCCCTGGAAGAGACGCTTCAACGAAGCCTATGACGTCACCTCGCAGCTTGCGGATCTTTCCGACAAGACCCTGCTGTTCTTGGCCCGGCCCGGAGACGCCGGCGCACTTGCTTTCTATGAGATCATCATGGGCACACTCGATCTTGGAACGGCTGCGGATTTCTACGCGCTCGACAAGCAAGATCAGCTGAAGGTGGTCGACACCCATCTCTTTCTGGTGGATCAGACGCGCTTCGACTTGATGCGCCGTCTCGGTTGGGTCATGCGGTTTCCCTGCCAAGTGTACACGCTGGTCAAGCTGATCCAGGACGCCGAGCGCTTGAAGACCGAGAGCAGGGGTAAACCGCCTGAACTCTCGCCGTCCCATGCCGCCTACGCAACATTCCGGGATCTCACGGCCTTAGACAAAGAGTCCTTCATCCGTCGACTGCTGTCCGAGGCGTTGGAGTCGTTCAAGAACCGGCTCGGTTGATCCTTTGCTTCCGTCGCCCGCTCCACCTCTTCCCCATTGCCGCACCATTTCCGGTGTCCGTTCTGAAAGGACACATTTGTTTTTTTACTAAATAGAAAATACATAATTGTTTTTTTAAAAATGATTAATAACAAAATTGTATATTCGAGACAATCGCTCGATACGCGTCAAAATATAAATAAAGTCAATAATTAAAATATCTTAAAATTTTATAACTGTCCTCGACTGAACTGGCACATGGTTTGCTCAATAGGCACGACAAGTTCCAACGGAATAACCGCTCATTTTAATCAGGCAACAGGAGATGTTCCATGAAAAAAATCATTTTTACCCTGCTGTTTCTCGGCTTCAATTTCGCCCTGGCCTGGGCTGGTGACGAACCGGCCACAGTCGAATCCAACCGCACGGCCATCGACCTGGTGCAAACCAACGCGGATTACGTTTGGACCCTGGTGGCCGCCGCCCTGGTCTTTTTCATGCAGGCCGGTTTCGCCTTGGTGGAAAGCGGATTCACGCGCGCCAAAAACGCCATTAACATCATGATGAAAAATCTGATGGATTTTTCCATCGGCTCCCTGGGCTTCTTTGCCATCGGTTTCGGCCTCATGTTCGGTGTGTCCGCCACCGGCTGGTTTGGCACCACTGGTTTTTTTCTCAGCGATTTCAAAATCGGCGGCGATCCCTGGGTGCTGGCCTTCTGGATGTTCCAGGTGGTGTTCGCCGCCACGGCGGCCACCATCGTCTCCGGTGCCATGGCCGAACGGACCAAGTTTTCCGGTTATCTGATCTACAGTTTCGTGATCAGTGCCCTCGTCTACCCTGTCTTCGGTAGTTGGGCCTGGGGGAGTCTCTTCAACGGCGGCGGTTGGTTGGAAAAACTGGGTTTCATCGATTTCGCCGGCTCCACGGTGGTCCACTCGGTCGGCGGATGGGCGGCCCTGGCCGGCGCCATCGTCCTCGGTCCCCGACTGGGCAAGTATACCAAAGACGGCCGTGTCAAACCGATTCTGGGGCACAACATGCCCCTGGCGGCGCTGGGGGTGTTCATCCTGTGGTTGGGATGGTTCGGTTTCAACCCCGGTTCCACCACGGCGGCCAACCAAGACATCGCCATGATATTCGTCAACACCAATCTGGCCGCCGCCGCCGGGTGCATTCTGGCCCTGTTGGCCTCCTGGCTTAAATTCGGCAAGCCCGAAATCGGCATGAGCCTCAACGGCGCCTTGGCCGGACTGGTGGCGATCACCAGCCCGTGTGCCACCGTCACGCCCGGCAGTGCCATCATCATCGGCGCCGTCGCCGGTGTGCTCGTGATGTTCTCGGTGCTCTTCTTCGATAAGATACGGGTGGACGACCCGGTGGGCGCCATTTCGGTGCACGGCGTCTGCGGCGCCTGGGGCACCCTTTCCGCGGGTATTTTTGCCATTGATGGCCTGTCGTTGTCCGTCATCGGCGTTCAGCTTCTCGGCATCGTGGCCTGTTTCCTGTGGGTTTTCCCGACCACCTTCCTCATGTTCAAACTGATCTCCAAAACCGTCGGCCTGCGTGTTTCCGCGGAAGAAGAGCTCGAAGGCCTCGACTTCTCGGAACATGCCGGCAATGCCTACCCGGACTTCGAAGTCTCGTCCTACGGCGGCATGGTCACCGGCAGTGAACTCGGCGCTGCTATGCCGCAACCGGCCCTGGCGACATCGAAACAGGTGGAGGTGAGCTAACATGACGCTACCGCGAGCGGACGCGAAAAACAGTGCGGTCTTGAGCTGAACCAAATCGACGGCACGCGACTTTCATTTCCGCACCGGAAAATTGAATCCAAATCAAGGGGTTTAGGTTAGTTCCTAAGCCCCTTCTTTTTTTATCCATGAGATAAGTCAATTTATCTCTATTGCTACTATAATAACTAGCAGAAGTATTTACTTTATTTATTCTAATATATAACGTCTATAATTTTATGCTTTACTTTTTGTTAGAATTGATTTAAACACGCCAAATGCCAAGAAAAGCAAGAATAGATGCGCCCGGAGCGGTGCACCATATTATTATCCGAGGGATAGAGAAGCGGAAGATATTTCGCAACGACGCCGACAGAGCCGATTTGCTGCAACGCTTTGGACGCCTATTACCGGAGACCCAAACCGACTGTTTTGCCTGGGCTTTGATTCCAAACCATGCGCATTTCTTATTGCGCACCGGTGTGGTATCCATTGCCGCCTTGATGCGCCGAGTGCTGACAGGCTATGCGGTATCCTTCAACAAAAAATACCGGCGACGTGGAAAGTTGTTCCAAAGCCGTTACAAGTCGATTCTGTGCCAGGAGGATCTCTATCTGAAAGAGCTTGTTCGATATATCCACTTAAATCCGCTGCGCGCCGGGTTGGCGGAAGATTTAAGCGCACTGGATCGTTATCCCTGGTGCGGACACAGTGTTTTGATGAATAAAGTTGCCAGAAAATGGCAAAACACCGAGTATGTGTTGACCTTGTTCGGCAAGAATCGATCACGTGCCCGCCGGCAGTACCGGGGGTATGTCGAAAAAGGCATTGCTTTAGGAAAGCGTCCGGAGCTGACTGGAGGAGGTTTGATCCGTAGCTTGGGCGGTTGGGGCCAAGCCAAGGCGCTGCGGAAAACTGGAACCCGGTTAAAGAGTGATGAACGCATTTTAGGGGAAAGCGGGTTCGTTGAGCAGGTATTGTCGGCCGCCAATGAACGGATGGATCGGCGCTACCAGCTGAAAGCCAGAGGGTTTACCTTCGAGATGTTGGTGGAGAAGGTGGCCCAATGGCTTAAAGTCGAAACGGAAGAGGTGCTTCGCGCCGGCAAACAACCCCTTAGAGTCAAAGCACGAGACCTGTTGTGCTATTTTGCCAACAGAGAACTAGGGATGAGCACTGTTCACTTGGCGCGAATACTAAAAATCGGTCAGCCAGCGATAAGCCGTTCTATCCAGCGTGGTGAGAAAATAGCGGAAAATGAAAATCTTACCGACCATTTAAGGAAAAGCATTAAAGCCTAGACGCCGCTCTTATTCCTTTCAAGCCACCGGCTTTGCCGGTGGCAAGGTGACTCTCAGTATACTGCTTCCATTAGCATATCGAATTATTTTTCAAGAAGATTATTTAAAGCGTGACGTAGCGCGATGAAATGCAAAGTATATCAGTAAAGTTGTAAACCACGTATAGCCATTCAGTGACCGTACCCCCGATGACCAGAAATTTTTAATAGTTATTGTGTCATTTCTATATCCACCGGCCAGGTCGGGGCCTTCATGCCCATATTGTAACTAAATCAATGTTTGCTACTCACTACCTTTATACAAATCGAGCGTTTAATTTTAAAAATGGTTTGCTGCCATTACAATTTTAAAATTTCATTCTTAGGCGAATTGCCTTCGTGAAGCAAGGAAATGATAGTGAAGCTGCTCGCCATCCTCATTTTAGTGGTACTGCCGCTTCTTGGAGGGTGTTATACCACGCCTGGCTATTATGGCGGTGGTTACGGTTACGTGTCCGGGTCCCCATACTATTACGGCGGAAGCTACGGTTACGTGTCCCGGCCCCCTTATTTAGGATTTGGATATCCCTACGCTTTCAAACATCACTACCGCCATAACGGAGTCCGTTCGCACAAACACCCGATTCGCAAAGGCCATTCACCTAATCACCGTTTCCATCGACCGAACTTCAAGTCGCGACCACACTTCAATCGAGCCACCGGGACATACCGCGGCAGCCAAAAACACCGGTTCAAGCAACGATCGCATAGTCGTTATCATTATCGCGGTACCGGGCAGGGCATCAGGCGTGGTCATCGCGGTACCGGGCAGGGTTTCAGGGGTCATCGTCGCGGTTCCGGGCAGGGCATCAGGCGTGGTCATCACGGTACCAGGCAGGGTTTTAGCGGTCATCGTCGCGGTACCGGCCGCAGTTTCGGTCGAGGAACCTCACTCGGTCGCGGCTTCCGCAGATGAGGTTTGGGCCTCAGCCATGGTTTTTAACGTCTATGATTAAATGTTTTCCTTAAATTGGTGAGCAAAATCTTCAGTTTCTACTACCTTCTCACCGCGCTGGACCGAACGGCCAATCGCCGACTGACCGATATTCAGAATTCACGCCAATTCAACGGTACTCATCCCCTTTTTTTACCCCTTTTGGGGGTATTGCTTTAGTTAAAAAGTGTATTACCTTTGTCCGTCTTATCTGGAGCCGGTCTTTCGGACTGGAACCAAAGGAATTCCGGCAGGCAATCTCGAAGATAAGTAGGGTGCCCCTAGATTTACAAAATGGCCAGATAATTATGCGCCCATTTACTTAGTGCCCATCC
>JBDNAO010000106.1:0-6173 GCA_039768375.1 Desulfobacterales bacterium
ATTGCGCAGGATTTTGGTTCGTCTACAAGGCACATCCGCCGGCGCATATCGGGATATGTGTTGGTGGATGTAACGCGGTAGACGGGCCAAAAAACAAGAAAGATGTGTCTTTATTTCTTCCCGCGACCCTAAGATCCCGCAGAATGGTTGATCTCATGTTTGTCCGAGTGGATCACAGATGAATCGTCACTCCTTTCAAGATCTAAACTGAGTGAGCCCTTAGTCTGATGTGAACGTCATGACCACAAACCAAGCCGTCGTTACTCTGAAACCGGGCCGTGAGAAATCACTGCACCGGCACCACCCCTGGATCTTTTCCGGTGCGATAGATCGCGCCAGCCCGGCCTTATCGGCCGGAGAAACCATCAGGGTGCTGTCGGCAGACGGTACGCCGCTGGCGATCGGGTCCGTTTCACCCCAGTCCCAGATACGGGTCCGCATCTGGACCTTCGATCCGGCCGAGGAGGTTACCCCGCAGTTTTTTGCAAACCGTCTGAACCGCGCATTACAGTCACGTCAGTTGCTTCAGGCCGGGAACGAGCTCTCCGCTTTACGGCTGGTCAATGCGGAATCGGACGGACTGCCGGGTCTGATTGTCGACCGCTACGAAGATTACCTGGTGTGTCAGTTTCTTTCCGCCGGTGCCGAGCACTGGAAAACCGAGGTGGTTCGGCAGTTAAGGGATCTGATCCCGGTGGCCGGCATTTACGAGCGATCGGAAGGTGTTGGCCGTCTGAAAGAAGGATTAGCGCCGTCCAGCGGCGTCCTGATAGGTGCAGAACCACCTGAAAGAATCGAGATCCGGGAAGGGCCCTTGCGTCTTCTGGTCGATGTCCGCCACGGCCACAAGACCGGCTATTATCTGGATCAGCGCGAAAACCGGGCACGGGTGACGGCGTTTTCGGCCGGTGCCGATGTGCTCAACTGTTTCGCTTACACCGGTGGTTTCGGCCTTCAGGCCCTCAAAGCCGGCGCCAAACATCTGGTGAACGTGGAGACGTCACCGGAAGCATTGGACATCCTGCACCGGCAACTGGCGCTGAACGACCTGGACATCCACGCCGTGGAAAACATCGGCACCGACGTTTTTCAGGTGCTGAGATCTTTCCGGGATGCCCGGCGCAGCTTCGACCTGATTATTTTGGATCCACCGAAGTTCGCCGGTTCCGGCGCTCAGGTGAACAAAGCAGCGCGGGGGTATAAGGACATCAACCTTCTGGCTTTCAAGTTGATCAAGCCAAACGGCGTTTTGTTCACTTTCTCCTGCTCCGGTCACGTGAATGCCGCCCTTTTCCAGAAAATCGTGGCAGGCGCAGCCCTGGATGCCGGCCGTGATGTTCAGATACTGAAGCACCTGGAACAGGCCTCCGATCATGCGGTAGCGCTCAACTTCCCGGAAGGCGCCTACCTGAAAGGGCTTATTTGCCGGGTTCGGTAATGTCGTTAGCCAGTCCACGATTTCATTAATAAGATGACGTAATGTGGTAACGTGAATTGATAAAAATCCCCCTGCCGCTTTGTGAAAAGGCAAAAATTCTCCTCCCTTTGCCGAAGGGAGGTCGGGAGGGATTTTAAAGTGTAGTCACCAATCTATGGTGTGGCGGATACGGCAAACGGAGACAATCGATGCAACATATTTCACGCAGAGAGGTTAAATTTGCCCGTGCCAACGGGATCGATATCGCCTATCAGACTTTCGGGAACAAGGATGCGTCCCCCTTGATTCTGATAATGGGTCTCGGTTCCCAGATGGTTCTATGGGATGGTGAATTCTGCCGGAAGTTGGCAGCCGGCGGCTACCGGGTGATCCGCTTCGACAACCGCGACATCGGGCTGTCGACAAAGCTCGATTGGATGCAAGTTCCCGACACGACCGCAGTAGCGGCTGCCTTGCAGCGTGGTGAAGTGCCCGCACTGCCTTACACGCTCGAAGACATGGCCGCAGATACCGCGGTACTGCTCACGGCTTTGGGCTATGACAAGGCTCACATCGTGGGCGAGTCGATGGGCGGCATGATCGGTCAGATTATGGCGATTAACCTTCCGGAACGCCTGCTCAGTCTGACCTCCATCATGTCATCCACCGGCAATCCGTTCCTCCCGCCCCCGAGTCCAGAAGTGCTCGAGATTCTTTACACGCCCTTCCCTACCGACCATGACGGCTTCGTCGAGAGCTTCGTGCGGACTTTCAAGATTTTAAGCGGCGCGGCGATGCCTTTGAGCGAAGCGCTGGCCAGGAAATGGGCCGAACAATCTTATAAACGCGGACTGAATCCGGCCGGGGTGGCGCGCCAGTTTGCCGCCATCATGGCGGCCGGGGACCGGACTGAAAAGCTCAAGTCCATCAGCATCCCGACGCTGGTGATCCATGGCGATGTGGACCCGCTGCTGCCAGTTGAATGCGGCTTGGCAACCGCGGCAGCTATCCCCGGTTCCCGGTTGAAAATCATCCAGGGAATGGGACACGCCCTGCCCGAAGCCGTCTGGCCGCAAATTGTCGCAGAGATCACCCGGCACGCCGTATGAGTAAACAGACCAGGCATATGGGCCTTTTGCTTCAATTGATATATGCCGAAACACCGTCTTTGGTGTCCCGCAGATCTGTAAAAAGCGGAAGCGGCTCATCATTATAATGTAACCGATAGGGGTTTGTCCCTGCGAGCTCTGCCTTGACGAAACGGGCGCGCGTGGGGGTGATGTTGGCGAAATCATCAACAAAATGAGGGGAGAATAATGTCTTACAAATTGAACAAATACAGTCAACGGATTACGCAGCCGCGGTCTCAGGGCGCCTCCCAGGCCATGCTGTACGGTGTCGGCCTGACCGACGAGGACATGGGCAAAGGACAGGTCGGCATCAGTACCATGTGGTTTGAAGGCAACACCTGCAATATGCACCTTAACGACCTTGCCGCCGAAGTCAAAAAAGGGGTCGCGACCGCCGGCCTGGTGGGGATGAGATTTAACACCATCGGAGTAAGCGACGGCATCTCGATGGGAACCGAAGGCATGAGTTATTCCCTGCAGTCACGGGATCTGATCGCCGATTCCATCGAAACCGTCATGCGGGCTCACTGGTATGATGCCAACATCTCCATTCCCGGTTGCGATAAAAATATGCCCGGATGTCTCATGGCCATGGGCAGGCTCAACCGCCCCTCTTTGATGATCTATGGCGGTACTATCCGCGCCGGAGACCACGACGGCCGTAAGATCGACATCGTGTCGGCCTTTCAGAGCTACGGCGAATTCATCGCCGGTGACATCGACGAGGATACCCGCAGGGCCATCGTCAGGAAGAGCTGCCCCGGCCCCGGGGCCTGCGGCGGAATGTACACTGCCAACACCATGGCGTCGGCAATCGAAGCCTTGGGAATGACCCTGCCCTACAGCTCCAGCACGCCGGCCGATTCCAAAGAGAAACGCACCGAGTGCCGGCAAGCCGGTGCCACCATCCGCCGTCTGATGGAAGCCGATATCAAGCCGCGGGACATTATGACACGTGATGCATTTGAAAACGCGATAACGGTCGTCATCGCCCTCGGCGGCAGCACCAATGCCGTCCTGCATTTAATCGCAATGGCCCGGGCGGTAAACGTAGAGTTGACACTGGATGTTTTTCAGTCGGTCAGCGACCGCGTGCCCCTGCTGGCGGACCTGAAGCCGAGCGGCCGATTTGTGCAGGAAGACCTGCACCGTGCCGGCGGCCTGCCGGCGGTGATCAGGCGCCTGCTGGACGCCGGCCTGATGCATGGCGACTGCCTGACAGTTACCGGGAAAACGCTGGCGGAGAACGTGGTCGATCTGCCCGATCTTTCGGACGGTCAGGAAATCATCCGCCCGCTGGACGACCCCGTCAAGGCCACCGGCCACCTGCAGATCCTGCGTGGCAGCCTGGCACCGGAAGGCGCCGTGGCAAAAATCACGGGAAAGGAAGGCACCCATTTCAGCGGACCGGCCAATGTCTTCGACTCCGAAGAAGACATGCTCAAGGCACTTGAAGAGAACCGGATTCACAAAGGAGAGGTCATCGTTATCCGCTACGAAGGTCCGCGCGGCGGTCCCGGCATGCCGGAAATGCTCACGCCGACCTCGGCCATCATGGGGGCCGGCCTGGGAAAGGATGTGGCGTTGCTGACCGACGGGCGCTTTTCGGGTGGGTCGCATGGATTTATCGTCGGCCACATCTGTCCCGAAGCCCAAGTGGGCGGTCCGATCGCACTGGTCGAAAACGGTGACCCGATCACCATCGATGCAGAAAGCAAACGGATCGACCTGGACATCGGCGGCGACTCTCTATCTGAAAGACGGCGACGATGGCAGGCCCTGCCCTTCAAGGTCGACCGGGGCGCGTTGCACCGGTATATCAAAAACGTCCGGCCGGCTTCCGAAGGATGTGTGACCGATGAATAACTGATTATGCATTACTGACAATAGAGAAACCCCTATGCTCTCGCCATACCAAGACGTTGCAGAGCTCCTGCTGACACTGAAAAACTGTGTCGTTCTCACCGGAGCCGGTATCTCCGCCGAAAGCGGTATCCCGACCTTTCGATCAAAGGACGGCCTCTGGGAAAGGTACGATCCGATGGTGTATGCTTCGGTAGAGGTTTTCCGCCGCGACCCGTCAAAATACTGGCAGATTCGGGGAGATTTCATTCGCAATTACGACACTTATAGCCCCAACGCCGCCCACCGGGCCCTGGTCGAACTGGAGCAGATGGGCATCGTGCGCCGGGTCATCACCCAGAACATCGACGGTCTTCACCGGAAAGCCGGCAGCCGGCGGGTCGTTGAAATCCACGGCAGTCTCCGGGAAATCAACTGCCAGCAATGCGGCAAAACCTACCTGGCCCCCAACATACCTGAAGGCAATCCGCCCCACTGCGAATGTGGGGGTGTTCTCAAACCCAACACGGTTCTCTTCGGTGAACAATTGCCGCCCGAGGCACTGGAGGCGGCCATCCGCGAATCGAGCACATGCCGGGTTATGCTGGTAATCGGCACTTCGGCCGTTGTCTATCCCGCGGCTCACCTGCCGGCGGTGGCAAAGCAACACGGTGCAAAAATCGTGGAAATCAATATCGAAAGGGCCTTCCCGGATGCCGACCATGTCGTTCTTGAAAAAGCCGGAACAGCGATGGCACGCATTCTGGACGCCATAAATACCATTTAAGTGGTTGAAATAGAGCGCTTCTTTGAACAGAAACAGGAGGCACCATTGCTCTCGAAAGAAACGATCGGCAAGCAAAACATCGTTCTGTTCGACCGTGACCGCAACGGGATATTCATTCACAGGGGCAGCCTGGCTGAACGGCCTTTCACCATCGGCGACCGGTTCAGCATTCACAAGGGCAGGCGCGAGCTGTTTTCGCTCAAGATCAAAAAAGACGACCAGGGAGACATTTTACTGGATAAGAACGGAATTTTCATAAGCCGAAGCCCGCGGGTGGATATCCTTCTCGGCGGGATATATGAGGCGTTCGTTCTCGATCTTCCGAACGACGATCCCGAGGTGATCATCCTCCGGCCGCGATAGACTTTAAACCGCATATTTCCTCAATATTACAGCATGATATTCAGCTATGCACTTAAATGCTTTCGAAAAAGCCCTGATGAACAACCCCGTGCGCGCTGCACTGCAGCGTCATTTTGAAGCCCGGATTCTGAAAAAACTGGGGGGAACGATGCGGGGCGGCCTGGCGCTCGAAATCGGTTGCGGACGCGGCATCGGCACCTGCATCATCTTTGAGGAATTCAAGGCCGAGCATGTGCACGCTTTCGATATCGACCCACATATGGTGCACCTGGCCAGACACAACACTTGTCGCCGGTCACGCAAATCAACACTATGGGTAGGCGACACGTTAAATATTGCGGTCCCGAGCAACACGTATGATGCGGTGTTCGATTTCGGTGCGATTCATCATGTGGTCCAATGGCGCGACACCATCAGGGAGGTGTACCGTGTGCTCAAACCGGGAGGGCGTTTTTATGGCGAAGAAATTCTCGAAAAATACATCGTTCACCCGTTGTTTCGGCGCCTCCTCGACCACCCTCAGCAGGACCGGTTTACCCGGGCTCAATTTGTCGAAGCACTCGCACAAAACGGTTTCACCGTGACCGCCTCCGGCGAGTTCATACAACTCTTCGCGTGGTTCATCGCGGACAAG
>JBDNAO010000521.1:0-4378 GCA_039768375.1 Desulfobacterales bacterium
AAAAGAGTTGCCAGGAGAGTTGTCGGAGACATGATGTTTCTCGATGGTAAATTTTTTATTATTACACGAAAATAAGGTGGGCGCTTGCGCCCGGATAACCGATTTCGAGTCGCGGCTGAAACTCGCCGCCAACGGGTTCTAAGCCCGGACCAGGCCCATCATCAAACAAGGGGTTCGGGTTTGTCACAAAGGTTGTGCCTTTCATGTGGTATCGGCTTTGGGTCCGGTCTAAGACCCCGGCGACTTAAACAGTCAGCCGCTGTTCTCAACCGCTCATCCGGGCTCCACCGCATCAATTTCATGCACCGGGGCAGCCCGAAGGACCATGACTAATTAACCCGTGGGTGGACACTTATGCGGTACCGTCCATAATGGGCCTTTTCCGCAAATTCGGATAGGAAACCGCAAGCCTTTTAACTTGATAATTTTCTGTAGCTCGCTACAGGGTCACCACAGATTCCCTCTCCCTGGGGAGAGGGTTAGGGGATAAAATCAAACAGCTTTGATATCCTGCAGCTTGCTACAGGTAGATTCATTGTGAACTGAAAATATTTAGGAGATTGTTAATAAAGATATATTGTTAGGATACTGTTAGGATTGCGTGAGGTTTTTGTGCGGTGCGGTCGTCCGGCGCCTGGCCGGGCCGCAAATGGCGTCTGAACAGCTGGCTGCAACCGCCTTTTCGCTTGTAACCGTAGATCAAATTTGTTATTCATTTTAGGGAGCTAGGGGACTATTGCGCGCCACGGCCGTCAAATCGGCGGTGGTGCTTCGGAAGTTCATGGACCAACTCAAGGGAGGTCGGCATGGATGATATGTTGCAATTGGTCGTCAACAAGGACCCGCAGGAAAAAGAATTTCACCAGGCGGTGAGTGAGGTCCTCGAATCGGTCAAACCGGTTCTGGATCAGAATCCGGTCTACCGGCAATCCAGGATTCTCGAGAGGCTGGTGGAACCCGAGCGGGTGATCATGTTCCGGGTTCCGTGGTTGGATGACCAGGGCCAACCCCGGGTCAACAGGGGCTTCCGCATCGAGATGAACAGCGCCCTCGGCCCCTACAAGGGCGGTTTGCGGTTTCACCCCTCGGTGAACCTGGGCATCCTCAAGTTCCTGGCCTTCGAGCAGGTATTCAAGAACGCCCTGACGACGCTGCCGATGGGCGGCGGCAAAGGCGGCTCGGATTTCGATCCCAAGGGCAAGTCCGACAACGAGGTCATGCGGTTCTGCCAAAGTTTCATGTGCGAGCTTTTCCGGCACATCGGATCGAACACCGACGTGCCGGCCGGTGACATCGGGGTGGGGGCCAGAGAAATCGGTTATCTCTTTGGCATGTACAAAAGACTCCGCAACGAATTTACCGGGGTGCTGACCGGCAAGGGGCTCAACTGGGGCGGCAGCCTCATCCGGCCGGAGGCGACCGGATACGGGTCGGTTTATTTCGCGGCTGAAATGCTGGCCACCCGCGGTCAGAGCCTGGAGGGCAAGACCTGCCTGGTGTCCGGCTCCGGCAACGTGGCCCAGTTCACGGTCGAAAAGCTTCTCGACCTCGGTGCGAGGGTCGTGACGCTCTCCGACTCTTCCGGCCACATCTACGACGAAAGCGGCATCGATGCCAAGAAACTGGCCTTTGCCAAGATGCTCAAGAACGTCAGGCGCGGGCGGATCAAGGAATACACCGAAAAGTACCCCGAAGCGGTCTACACCCCGGTCGATCCGGCCCAGGATCACAATACCCTCTGGGACCACAAGGCCGACTGCGCTTTTCCCAGTGCCA
Source organism: Desulfobacterales bacterium (assembly GCA_039768375.1). GTDB lineage: Bacteria > Desulfobacterota > Desulfobacteria > Desulfobacterales > SG8-13 > JARFQH01. Next base: position 1,777 of record JBDNAO010000521.1, read on the forward strand.
CTCAGAACGAGATCAACGCCCAGGACGCCCGCAATCTGGTTAAAAATGGCGTCATGCTCGTGTCTGAGGGGGCCAACATGCCCACCGTCCCCGAGGGGATCGACATCTTCATGGCGCACGGCCTGCTTTACGGACCGGGCAAGGCGGCCAACGCCGGGGGCGTGTCGGTCTCCGGTCTGGAAATGACCCAGAACAGCATGCGGCTCTCCTGGACGCGCGAGGAGGTCGACACCCGTCTGAAAATGATCATGAAGAGCATCCACCACACCTGCATCGAAGCGGCTGAGCTCTACGGCAGCCCGGGGAATTACGAAGTCGGGGCCAACATCGCCGGCTTTTTGAAAGTGGTGGACGCCATGATGGATCAGGGGCTGGTTTGATGACGATTCCGACTGAGTGCCATGCGGATGTTTTATGAATTCAAGCGGCGGGTACCGTTTCATGATCTGGATCCCCTCCAAATCGTTTGGCACGGGAATTATCTGAAGTATTTCGACGCCGCCCGGTTCGGACTCTTCAAACAGGCCGGATTGGATCTGTACCAGTATTTTCTGGACCGGCAGCTCATCTTCCCGGTGACCCGGTCATCCGCCAAACACATCGTTCCTCTGCGCTATGACGACGAGTTCGTCTGCAGAGCAACGGTGACCGAAGCGGTTTACAAGATCGCCATGTCTTTTGAAATCCGGCTGGCAGTGAACGGACAAATTTGCACCCGCGGAAAGAGCGAACAGGTGGCGGTCAAAATGCCGGAAATGGAGATGCAGTTTGAAGTGCCGGGCGACGTCACCGCAGCGCTGGGATTTGCCTGATGGATCCACAGCTGCGTACCGCATTGACCATCGGATATGAGCGGCTCTCCGCCTGGTCCGACCTGCTCGATCAGATCAATGTCTTTCCGGTGGCAGATGCCGACACCGGCCGCAACTTGATGATCAGCCTGGCCCCGCTGCACCGGAGCGATGCCCCCACCGAAACGATCCTCCATCGGCTGCTGGTCTCCGCCACCGGTAATTCGGGTAACATCGCCGCCTGTTTTTTCGCCGGATTCGTAGCCGAAAATCCCTCCAAAGACATCTGCCGGGCGATCAAAATCGGAAGAGAGCGGGCATGGCAAGCGATTTCCGACCCGAAACCGGGAACCATCCTGACCGTTTTCGACACACTGCTGCTGGCCTTTGAAAGCGCGCCTGCGGAGCCGCTGACAGCCACGTATCCCTCCCTGATCGATCGGCTCGAAGAATCGGTCCATTCCACAGCCGAAACACTTCCGGAGCTCAAAGCCGCCGGTGTCGTCGATGCCGGCGCCCTGGGGATGTTTATCTTCATAACAGGTCTTCTCAGCTGCCTGGCCGGAGAAGAAAACGGGTTTCGCCCGATTACAGAGACCTTTCGACATAAACTAAAACCGCCACTGGCGTGCGAAACGGGCGCTGTGAAGGGCTTTTGTGTCGATACACTCGTCGAGATCGACAAAAATGGCGATTCATCTCTGAAAAAGTTGGCGCCGTACGGAAACAGCCTCGTCGTCCAGAGGGAACCCGAGCGACTCAAAATTCATCTCCACACCGTGCATCATGAGGCCGTCCGCAGGCAACTCGAAGAGATGGGGCGGGTGGTACAGTGGTCGACGACGGACTTGAGGCGGCTGCCTGGAAGCCGGTCTGACTCGGACAAACCGCCGGCGATCCACATTGTCACCGACGCCGCCGGCTCCATCACCCGGCAAGATGCCGCCCGGCTGGGAATGACCCTGCTCGACAGCTACATTGTCTTTGGAGACAAAGCGCTGCCGGAAACCTTGATCGATCCCGCGGAGATTTACGCCCTGATGCGCAGAGGGGTCAAGGTGACAACGGCCCAAGCCTCCGCTTTCGAACGCCATCAGCGCTTTCAAAGCATCATCAGCCGATATGGCACGGCCCTCTACCTTTGCGTCGGTTCGGTCTACACGGGCAATTACCGCGAGGCCGCAGCCTGGAAAGAGAACGACGATCCGGACAACCGGCTTACGGTTATCGATACCGGTCTGGCCTCCGGGCGTCTCGGAATCGTCGCCCTGGCGACGGCCCGTTATGCCGGCCGGGCCGATCGTGCCGAGGAGGTGGTGCGATTTGCCGCGGCCGCCGTTCGAAGAAGCGCCGAATACGTCTTTCTCGACCGGCTTCAGTACCTTGTCGCCGGTGGCCGCTTGTCCAAAACAAAAGGTTATTTCGGCGACTTGTTCCACCTGAAGCCGGTCATCAGCCCGACGGCCGATGGGGCCATAAAGGCGGGAACGGTCCGCAACCAAGGCGAGCAGCTCGAATTCGCTTTAGAGAAACTGGCAAAAGACCTGGAACCGGATGCCGGCGCCCTTATCTTGCTCGAGTATTCGGATAACCGGCAATGGGTGGAAGACACGGTGTTGCGGGAAATAGAAAACCGGTACCCATCGGCCGAGATCGTTCTGCAACCCGTTTCTCTGACCTCCGGGGTCCACATGGGACCGGGAACCTGGGGGGTGGCATTTTTGGACGAAAGGGAAGGCGGATAAGGGAACGGCGGAAGGCAAAGGGCGAACGGCTAAAGGCGGATAAGAGAACGGCAGAAGGCTAAAGGC
>JBDNAO010000107.1:0-4272 GCA_039768375.1 Desulfobacterales bacterium
ATGTGCCTTATAGACGAACCAAAATCCTGCGCAATCTTGTGTAATTATTTCTTGCCGAGACCCTTATCCTGGCATCGAAGAGAAGGAGCTGGCCTGGCCGACTAGACGCGTTGAGATCGCTGGTGCTAGCGCCTCTGATCAGCTTTGTTGCTACGCAGATCTTGTCGATCTCCGGAAGCGAAGTGGCCCGCCGGTTTAATGTAGACCGCTCGGCCATCCGCCGGGCGACTCTAAGGGTAAGTCGAGACCCGGAACTGCTTTCAGTTACTAAAACGATACAAAGAGAACTCGAACTCGAATCAAATCAATATTGAAATGTTCCTTTTATCTCTGAAACAAATCAACATTGAATGTCCCTCTAATTCCGCGGTTGTTTTTACCAATGATCCAAAAGATTGAAGCCACAAGTATCGACCCCTTCGGCGGCGCGGCCATGATTCTGTCGTCGGAAGAGCGTCAATGGCACTGGAAAAGCCGCCTTAGCGGCTACCAGGCGCCGGTGATCGAAACAATTGGGGTTGAGAAAAGAAAGCTGCCCGTGGTTTCCATGCACTGGTGTCCTTCGTGATGGACAACGATGTATGGAAAATTCGGTGCATTGAGCTGATCGATGAGAAAAGAGTATTATGAATTTTAGATTGAAGGAACGTTATCCTTTTGAATTTTGGATTGCGGATTTTGGGACAACGGTGTAGGTTTTTATGACTTTTTAGCAATTATTTCTGATCTGCCAGTTTTCAAAATCCTTTCTTTGAGAGAAAACCATGCCGATTTATTTAAAACATTTGGAAGACAACGGGGTTATTTTCAAGTTGGAATTTGTTTCGAATTTCGATATTCGAAAATTTTACTACCGATGATACAAATCAACGACCTTGAATTCCACTACCCGACCGGTAATTTCTCGCTTGCCATAGATGCATTGAGCATTGAAAAGAACGAGAAGACGGCGGTCATCGGCCCCAGCGGTACCGGTAAGACAACTTTGCTGAACCTTATCGCCGGCATCATGACGCCCAACCAGGGCGTCATCGACTTTGATGGTGTCGATGTCGGACGCTTGAACGACAAGGCCCGGCGGCGGCTGCGGATTACCGCCATCGGATTTGTGTTCCAGGACTTCGAACTGCTCGACTATCTCAATGTGCTCGACAACATCCAGCACCCGTTTCGGATCACCGATGCGCTCACGCTGGATCCGGCGGTGAAAGCCCGTGCGGCAGATCTGGCTGAGGCCATGGGCATCGGGGACAAATTGAAGCGCCGGGCCACGGAGTTATCCCAGGGGGAAAAGCAGCGCGCTGCCATCTGCCGGGCATTGCTCCCGCAGCCTAAGCTCATCCTGGCCGATGAGGCCACCGGCAACCTGGATCCTGAGAATAAAACCAAGATCCTGGACCTGCTTTTTGCTGCCGTGGACGAACACGATACGACGCTGCTGGCGGTGACGCATGATCACGAGTTGTTGGGGAGGTTTGATAGAGTGGTTGATTTTAAGGAATTTAGAAAAACTGTGCATCAGCAACAAAGGGAATCTCTATAAATCCGAAATTCGAAACACGAAATTCGAAACAAATTCGAATGATCAAAATGCAAAATTCGAAACGATACGACCTGGAAGACCGGACACTTGCGTTTGCCAAAGCAGTTCGGTCTTTGGCGAAAAAAATCCCAAGAACAATCGGTAATATTGAAGACGGCAAGCAACTCGTGAGAGCGTCGGGTTCGGTGGGAGCCAATTACATCGAGGCCAATGAGGCCCTTAGTAAAAAAGATTTCAGAATGCGGATCAAGATCTGACGCAAGGAGGCTAAGGAAAGCCGCTACTGGTTGAGGTTGATAGACATCAATGGTGCATCGGATCTGGAAAAAGATTGCGTTGTGCTGATAGCTGAGGCCATTGAATTAATGAACATCTTTGGTGCAATTTTGAAAAAGCCTGGATAATGTTTCGAACATTTCACCATTCGAGTTTGGTATTTGTTTCGAATTTCGTGCTTCGTGCTTCGAATTTGAGGATTCATGGATAGCCTCTACATTGCCTGGAAGTACATCACCTACAACCGCATTAAGACGGCGGTGCTGGTGGCCTGCGTCACCCTGATATCGTTTCTTCCCTTTGCCCTTCAGCTGCTGCTGAACGAAAGCGAGCGCCAGCTCATGTCGCGGGCCGTGTCCACCCCATTGGTCATGGGTGCCAAAGGATCCGCGCTGGACCTGGTCATGAACACGCTCTACTTCGGTGATGAACGTCCTGAAGCCATCAGCATGGAGGCGGTTAACCGGATATGGGATTCGGATCTGGCCCTGCCCATTCCCATGTACACACGCTTCAAGGCCCGGGGGTATCCCATCGTGGGCACCACCCTCGACTATTTCGATTTTAGGCGCCTGAAGATCGAATCAGGCAGAGCCATGGCCGTATTGGGCGAGTGTGTAATCGGGGCCGGGACGGCCAAAGAACTGAAGCTCAACCCGGGAGACAGCCTGGTTTCCTCGCCGGAGAGTCTCTTCGACCTGGCCGGGGTCTACCCACTCAAGATGAAGGTGGTGGGCGTCCTCGAAAAGCGCCATACGTCCGATGACCTGGCCGTTTTCGTCGACCTGAAGACCGCCTGGGTGATCCAGGGACTGGGCCACGGCCACCAGGATGTCACGACTCTCAAAGATCCGACCCTGGTGCTTAAGCGCTCGGGATCCAATGTGGCTGCTACGGCCAAATTGTACCATTATACGGATATCAACGAGAAGAACATCGACAGCTTCCATTTTCATGGCAACACGGACGTCTATCCCATCACCGCGGTGATCGCCGTACCCACAGATGAGAAATCCGGTACCATTCTCCAGGGGCGCTATCTGGCCAAGGAGGAAACCCAGCAAATTCTGCGTCCAGCAGAGGTAATCGATGGGTTGCTGCAGAACATCTTTCGCATCAAGAACGTGCTCGATGCCGTGGTGTCGGTGGTCGCCCTGGCAACCATTTTGGCCATTGTCCTGGTCTTTGCCCTGTCTCTGCGACTGCGACAGCGTGAAATTCAAACCATTTTCAAAATCGGTTGCAGCCGGTTGACCATCGCCAAGCTGCTGGCCGCCGAGATCCTGATTATCGTGGCTTCCAGTGGTGCACTGTGCGGCGGCCTGCTGATGGTTGTCAACCAGTTCACGAACGATCTGGTGAGAATGCTGTTTATCGGATAGCTGTATTTTGAGATTTGGATTAGGTGGTTCACTTTGCCATTCCATTCAATTGATGGAGAATCCAGAATCACAAAACCAAAACGAGGAGCCTCTCATGTCCAATAATCCATTCTGGCCCCGATGCATCGTGCTTTACCTGGTAATCTTGTTCATCGGGGCAAACGCCAAAGCCACTGATAGGCCATTGAACGTATACGTAGTCAACTATCCGTTGAAATACTTTGCCGAGCGCATCGGCGGTCCCCATGTAAAGGTAACCCTGCCGGTGCCGGCGAACGTGGATCCGGTGTACTGGACGCCGGAGATCGCGGATATCGGTGCCTACCAGCAGGCGGATTTAATCTTGCTCAACGGCGTCGGATACGCCAAATGGGTGAGCAAGGTCAGTCTGCCGCGATCGAAGACCGCAGACACCTCCCGAGGATTCAAAGACCAGTACATTATAGTTAAGGAGACCATGACCCACAGCCACGGCGCCGACGGGGAACACGCCCACGAAGGTCTGGCATTCACCACCTGGTTGGATCTATCGCTGGCGGCCAAGCAGGCTGAAGCGATTTTCGAAGCTCTGACCCGCATGCGGCCCCAACAAGAAGACCTGTTCAGGGCCAATTACCAGTCGTTGGAAAAAGACTTGCTGGCACTCGATAGCCGAATAAAAGCGATCGTCCCGCAAAACACCACCGTCCCGATCATTTTTTCTCACCCCGTTTATGAATATTTTGAAAAAGCGTATGGTTTAAATGGCAGATCGGTTCATTGGGAACCGGATCAGCAGCCATCCCCTGATCAAATCGCCGAGCTGAAAAAGCTTTTGGAAAATCATCCAGCCCAATGGATGGTTTGGGAGGGTTCACCGATTAATTTCGCAGTGGAAATATTGGATGCAATGGGCATTAAAAGTGTTGTTTTTAATCCCTGTGGGAATGCACCGTCGGAAGGTGATTTCCTTTCGGTCATGAAAGACAATGTGACTAACCTAAAATTGGTCTTTCGCTGATGAAAATATCGGATAATTTATCAGTGGAATGAGCTTTTGGCCTGCGTTATCGCATACGAACCTGTACTCAA
>JBDNAO010000522.1:0-2604 GCA_039768375.1 Desulfobacterales bacterium
GACATTACGCGACTGCACCGCGACAAATGCGCCTGCGGAAGAACGTTTATCAAGATGGACAAGGTGTTCGGACGGACCGACGACATGCTGATCATCAGCGGTGTGAACGTCTTCCCCTCCCAAATCGAGGCGCTGCTGCTCGATATCGAGGAAGTAGAACCCCAATACCGCCTGGTCGTTCGCAAGAAGGGATACCTGGACCAACTGGTGGTGCAAGTGGAGGGAAAGAAAGAAATCTACCAGGCCGGTCGTGAAAAACGTTTCGAGATCGAAGGTAAAATTGGTGCCCACATAAAGGGCAACATGGGCATCGGCGTCGAAGTCGAACTCGTCGAGGCGAAAGCCATTGCCCGCAGTGAAGGCAAAGCCTTGCGCGTTGTAGACGAAAGACCCAAACAGCTCAGGTAGGGCCGGTTTGGCCCATTGGCCCGTTGAGCCCGTTGGTCCGTCGAAACCCGCTTCAGCGGGATTCAGCCCGTCATGCCCGTTACGTTTGTTGAATCCTGCTGCGCAGAAATTCGCTTAATAACCGGAAACCGGCTCAACGGGCATAACGGGCCAACGGGCCTAACGGGAAGGGAGGGACTCATGGAAGAAAAAGACGCTTTTCGCCCGCAAAAGTTCGCCGTGGTGGGCGCCGGTCCCGTGGGATGCATCGTGGCGGCTTTTCTGGCCCGTAAGGGGCATGATGTCACCCTGTGCGATGTCATCCCCGAGTTGATCGAGCCGGCCATCAAAACAGGTATCGTCATCGAGGGGGCAGAGAACCTGCAACAGACCGTTGCGAGGGTAACCACCAGCGTCGACGATCTGGGGACAGATCCGCCGGATGTGATCTTCATCACCGTAAAGGCCAACGCCAATGCTTTGATCGCTTCCGCCATCGAAGGGTTCCATCGCGAGGACCTATATGTCGTCAGCTGGCAGAACGGTATCGACACCGAGAGGGTTTTCGCCGATGTCCTCGGAGACCAACCCGTCGTACGCGCCGTCGTCAACTACGGTTGCGGTCTGGTGGCACCAGGGCACGTGCGCATGCCGTTTCACCACCCACCGCACTACTTGCAGGAACTCGACCCGCAGTCCGCACCGGCCGCACACGCCATTGCCGATGCGCTCACCGACTGCGGCCTGACCACTGCCCATACCGACCAGATTATTTCGATGGTCTGGCGCAAGGCCATCCTGAACGCTTGCATGAATCCGGTCTGTGCCGTAACCGGCCTGACCATGGCCCAGGCGATGACCGATCCGATCGTGTTTCCAATCGTCGACGCTCTGGCGAAAGAGTGCGTCAAGGTCGCCCGGGCCAACGAAATCGAGCTGGGTTGGAATTTTTATCCCCATGCCATCGACTACATGAGCAAGGCCGGTGCTCACAAGCCCTCGATGCTCATGGACATCGAAGCCAGGCGCCGGACTGAGGTTGATTTTATCAATGGCAAGTTCGTCGCGTATGGGCAGCAGGCCGGCATCGAAACGCCTTTCAACATCACCCTGCAGGCGCTGGTAAAAGGACTGGAATCGCAATTTTGACACAACAGGCTCAACAGTCGTCGCGACAGCTGGTCGTGGGCACGGACGTGGGTTCTTCACGTACGAAAGTCGCCGTCCTCGACCTGAAGCGAAACCTGCTCGGATTCGCCGTCAAAAAATCCGGCACCGACTTTTCGGCCACGGCCAGTGCCTGTCTGGAAGCGGCGCTCAAAATGGCCGGTGCAACGCCCGAAGCGATTCTACGCGCGGTGTCGACCGGTTACGGCCGCAAAAATGTTCCCTTTGCCGATGACTCCCGGACCGAAATCGGTTGCCATGCCAAGGGCTGTTACCGATATTTCCCCCAATCGATCACCATCATCGACATCGGCGGTCAGGACAACAAGGTCGTCAAACTCGATGAAAAAGGCCGCCGCACGGGATTCAAGATGAACCGCAAATGCGCTGCCGGTACTGGTGCCTTCCTGGAAGAAATGTCGACGCGGCTCGACATCCCCTTGGAAGAAATGGACGGCCTGGCCCGTCAGTCCGAAAACATGGTCAAACTCGGCAGCTTCTGCACGGTGTTTTCCGCCACCGAAGTGCTCGAAAACATTCGGCGGGGCAAACGGGTGACCGACATCGTCAAAGGGGTCTTTTATTCGGTCATCAAGCGGGTCCTCGAAATGGATTCGTTGACCGAACACGTGGTCATGACCGGCGGGGTGGTCGAACACAACCCCTACCTGGTTAAAATGACTGCAGAGATTCTGGGCCGCAGAATTCTGGTGCCGGAACACCCGCAGCTGACCGGTGCCATTGGCGCGGCGCTTTACGCAATGGAAAAACCAGTTGAGCCAGTTAGGCCCGTTTAGCCGGTTGAGGTGATGGGCTCATTCGACAGGATGAGATGTTAGCACAAGCGAAACATGCTCCACGGATTAAACTGACTCAACTGACCTAACCGACTCAACCGGCTAACGGGCCTAACCGGCCAACCGGGCCCACCGGGCCCACCGAAAGGAACACGCCATGGCTGAAGAAAAAAAGATCCTGCGCAAACCGATCAAGGCTTCCAAGGAAATGGGCCGCATCATGGCCGAATATTTTTACGAGTTGAACGACGCA
>JBDNAO010000523.1:0-19503 GCA_039768375.1 Desulfobacterales bacterium
CCTCTTACGGTGAACCACAGATTGATCAAGACGACCATGACCGGAATGACCATGGCCACGCTGTCGACAATGGCAATGACTTTCAAATAGGTGGGTACCGGGACCTGGAGCAGGTGGTGGGTGCCGATATGGGTGTAGACAATGATCAGCGACCAGAAACCGATCAATGAAAGCGTATGGCTGTACAAGGGACTGCGCGTCGCAATCGGCAGTACGTAATAGGCCACCGCCAGGCCCATCGGCGTCAGCAGCAGCCCGAAAACATTGTGACCGTAGAACCAGAGCAGGATCGCGTCCGGTATGCCGAGCAGGGCTCCGGTGTCGGGTTTCCAGATCACGTTGCCGATAATGTATGTGGAAGCAGTGAGCACCACGGCGGCGGTGGTATACCAGACCGACACGTAGAGAATCGACTCTTGGCGCTGCCGGATGGTCATCACGACGTTGATGATGACCAGCACAAACAGGACCACGACCATGATATCCACGGTCCACGGCAGCTCGGCATATTCCCTCCCCTGGGAATAACCGGCGCCGATACCGAGAACGGCAGAGATCAAGGTGATATTCCAAAGGATGGCCGTAAAAATACCCAGCGTTTCGCTGTAGAGTTCCGTCCGCAACAGTTTCGGAATGAAATAAAAAGAGGCCGCCAGAAATCCTGGTGTCACGAAACCGAAGAGGACCAGGTTGACGTGGATCGGGCGAGCCTTCCCGAAGTGAAGCCAGCCGATGTTCGCGAGGAAATCCGGTGCAATCAGATAACCGGCAGCGATCATCCCGAAAGATGTGGCGCCGGCGAACCAGAGCGCCGACGTCATACAAAATGCGATGGCGGTTGGATAGGTTGCCGCTTGTTGATCGGCAGAGGTGGTCATCGATTCGGTTTCCCTTTCAAATCAGTCGATGTTCACAATCGTTTTAAGACGCTCAAATAAATGATCCAAACGGATGCTCGCGTCCCTGCATATGCTGATTTTATGAGCGAATCAGCTGTGGCAGGCGAGCCAGCATCCCAGGTTCGCCTTGCGTTCACGATGGCACTTGATGCAGAACTGCATGTAAAAATATTTTCCCCGGATACGGTCCATGGTTTCAATCGCCCCATGGCATTCCTTACAGGCGATCTCTTTTCTGATGTGACGTTGGTGGTTGAAGAGAACGTGTTCTGCCAAGTAGTTGGCCTTCTTCCACGGTGTCGGTGTCCGGGTGTCATAATAGCGGTGTTCCTTCAAAATCTGAGGATGATTGGCTATGATGTAATTATGACAGTACAGGCATTTTTCCACCGGCGGCAGTCCCGGGTGATTGGACCGGCCCACATACGGATGGCAAAATTGGCACTGAATATTCTTTACCCCGGAGTGCACCCGATGGCTGAAAGGAATCGGCTGTTCGACCCCGAGGACCATGCTCGTCGTGCGGTAGAAGTAGAAATAATAGATAAATCCCACCACAAAAACGGCTGCAAAAAGTGTCAGAAGCAGAGCGCTCCTGTTGCCCCAGAGAAAAACACGGTATTTAATGCCGAGAATCACCAGCACAACCGTAAAGAGTGTCAGTAGCGTTAGGCTGAGCAGAACTTCCATCAACTCACCTCCCTCTTCTCGGTGCGTGCCAGTTCCGGGAACTGGCGCAGGAAGGAGTCGAGGGCCAACAGCATGAGGCCGAGAAAACCGAGGCTGATTAGAACGTCATTGATCCCTAACGGCAGGGCATGCGCCGAATGACTGAGCGACGGCCCCACCAGAAGCAAGTGCTCCAGCCAGATGCCGGCAATCATGCACGCGGCGAGCACCATCATGAAAGCGGGCATGGTTTTTACTTTCTTGTTAAGTAAGATAAAAAAAGGAATCACAAAAGAAACGGCAAAGACAACCCAGGCCAGGTATTTCCAAGGGACCATCATAACACGTTCGATAACGTAAGCGGTCTCTTCGGGTATGTTGCCGTACCAGATGACAACCAGCTGTACATAGAAAAAATCCGCCCACACCAGGCAGAAGGCGAAAAAGAGTTTGCCGATGTCGTGAAATTGGGAAGATGGCAGCGTGAAATCGTTCTTTGGGTTGAGGTGCATAACGGCTGCGAATATGATCAGTCCCCCCAGGCCGACATAAATTGCCTTGACGAAGGTGTAGGCTCCGAAAAGAGTGGAAATCCAGTGCGGGTCAAGGGCCATCACCAGGTCATATCCGATGAGAGAGAGGACCAGCACAAAGGCCAGCATGTAGAGGATAGCCAGCATATCCATCCGTTTTCGAATAACCTGCGGTTCCAGCTGCCGCCCCCCTTGAAGGATACGGAACAGGGTTCGGATAATGCCTTTACCATTGGTCGTGTCCACATTCTTGAGCTGCAAAGAATAATAAAGGTAACCAAAGCCCAGGCCGTAAAGAATAAAAAGCGCAATGAGATCCCGGGTGAATAGAAAGGGAATGTTGAGCCAGACCTCCTTGCCATGGAGATCGTGGCCGTGGGACCAGGGGAACACATGCGCACCGCCGAAAAACAAGAACAGAAAGAGGATGAGAGACACCGGAAAAAACCCTGCAAAGGCCTCGGAAAGCCCCGAAAGCGACCCACTCCATTTGGCTTTGACGGTGTGCATCAGAGTGGAGAAAAGCATTCCCCCTTGGGCGATGGCCGACCAGATCAAAAAGTTGATCAGGTAGGCCTTCCAGGCTTGACCAGGATGTCCGCTGGTTGCCAGATACATAAACGTCCCGAAGCCGATGACGACCATGGCGACCCAGACGATCCAGTAAGATGATTTCATTCCTTCGTCGGCCATTTTTCAACCCGTCTGATAGGTCAAGTGTTATTGTTTATTCTTGCCCGCCACCGCAGGACCGGCCGGCAACTGTCAACATGGTCAGTCGAAAACGCGCACAATGCCGCCATTTTCAACAAACAGGGAGTGCAGTCCCTCCTGTTGATCTTCTTGGCAGGATGCCAGCACACCGAAATGCTCGCCCGAACAACGTTCGTCATAATGGTTAAGGTTTTGCAGACGCGGTAGGCGGGTCTGGGTCAAAAATCCAACCAGGTTGCCCAAGATGGCAAAGAGTACGGTGAACTCGAAGCCCACGATGACAAACGGAACCAGCGCACGGACCGGCTTGCCGCTGACGATCAGGTCCCAGCGCTCGGCTGTTAAGATGGCCAGTGCGAAACCCGCAAAAAATCCGAGGATACCGCCGCAAAGCGTGAACCAGCCCACCTTACTGGTTTTCAGATTGAGCGCTTCCGAAAGTTTATGACTGGGAATGGGGCTATGGATCCGGTGCAGCGTCCAATGAGATTCTTTTAAACCTTGGACTGCCGCCACCGCCTGATCCTCGCTTTTAAACAGTCCCATGATGTATTTATCAATGGCCATGGCCGCCTCCCTCAACCAGGGTTTCCTTCATTTCCGTCATGGAAACCGACGGCATGTGCTTGACGAAAAGCACGAAGAGAAAAAAGAACAGGCTGAAGCTGCCAAGCATGATGCCGAACTCCACAAGGCTCGGTCTGTACAGACTCCAGGCATTCGGCAGAAAATCGCGCCCGACGCTGGTGATTATGATGATAAAGCGCTCGTACCACATGCCGATATTGACGACGATGGAAATCCCAAACAACCAGGGAATGGCGGTTCGGACCTTCTTGATTAAAAAGGCCAGTGGTACAATGGTGTTGCATGTCACCATGATCCAGAAGGGGATCGCGTAGTCACCGGTTGCCCTCCAGGCAAAAATGTACTCCTCCACCGGGTTGCGGCTGTACCAGGCGATGAAGAACTCCGTCCCGTATGCGAAACCGACGATCATTCCGGTGAGAACAATGGTCTTGGCCACACTCTCCAGGACGTGCATGGTGATGATCTTCTCGTAGTTGAAGATCTTTCGCAGAGGGATCATCAATGTCAGCACCATGGCCAGGCCGGAATGAATCGCACCGGCCACGAAGTAAGGGGCGAAGATGGTCGTGTGCCAGCCGGGTACCACCCCAAGGGCGAAATCCCATGAGACGACGCTGTGCACCGAGATGACCAGCGGAGTGGCCAAGGCGGCAAAAAAGAGGTAGATGCGGGTGTAATGGCGCCAGTGCTCGTGGGTGCCGGTCCAACCCAGGGAAAGCCAGGTAAAGATCTTCTTGCGCCTGCCGACGGCACGATCCCGGATGATGGCCAGATCCGGCAGCATACCGGTATACCAGAAAAGTGAACTGACCGTCAGGTAGGTGCTGATCGCCACCACGTCGAACATCAGCGGCGACTGAAAATTGGGCCACAGGGTTCTTTGGGTCGGTATCGGCAGCATGTAGTAGACCAACCAGACGCGACCCAGGTGGATGAATGGGAACAAGCCGGCGGTACAGACCGCAAACACCGTCATGGTTTCTGCGGCCCGGGCGATGGGGTTGCGCCATCCGGCCCGGAACAGGTGCAGAATGGCGGAAATCAGCGTTCCGGAGTGGGCGATTCCAACCCAGAACACAAAGTTGATCAGATAGGTCCCCCAGGCCACCGGTATGTTCATACCGGCGACTCCGATGCCCGTGAAAATCTGGTAGAGCCAGCAAGACAGCCCGACCAAGATTCCCATGAACAGCAGCACCACGGTCAGCCAATAGGTCCCGCGGGCGGGTGTCAGCGTGTCCAGTACCGTATCGTCGATTCGGTTAAAGGTCAGTTCGGTCATGGCTTTTTCCGTTTAGTCTGTTGGGCCGGTTGAGCCCGTTGAGTCGGTTAGGTCAGTTGAGTCCGTTGAGCCCGTTAGACCCGTTAACCGGCACAACCGGCCTAACGGGCGCAACCGGCTCAACCGTCATGTACCACCTTCTTTAAATAAATCACCCCCGGCTTGGTGTTCAAATATCCCATGATCTGGTAGGCCCGGGGATCATCTACCATCTTTCTGACACGGCTGTTCGGATCCATCAGACTGCCGAAGGCAAGGGCATCGGTGGGGCACGTCTGCACACAGGCCGGCACGATTTCACCATCCCTTATCGTGCGGTTTTCATTCTTGGCCCAGCCGTGGGCCTCTTTGATGCGCTGCACGCAAAAGGAGCATTTTTCCATGACGCCCTTGGCACGGACGGTCACGTTGGGGTTGAGCTGGTATTGAAGCGGGTTCGGCCATTCCCAGGTGAACCAGTTGAACCGTCTCACCTTGTAGGGACAGTTCTGACTGCAATAGCGGGTTCCGATGCAGCGGTTGTAGATCTGGTTGTTCATCCCCTCCTTGTTGTGGTGGGGCGCATACACCGGGCAGACCGATTCGCAGGGTGCGTTGTCGCAGTGCTGGCACATGAGTGGCAGGAAGGTGATCCGCTCCGGAATTTTCTTATCCTCGTAACGTTCCACACTGAGCCAGGCCATTTCGCGTCCCTCGAGAATGCGTTCCACCCCGACGATGCCGATGTTGTTTTCGGCGTAGCAGGCAGCCGAGCAGGCACCGCAGCCGATGCAGCGATCCAGGTCCACCACCATGCCCCAGCGATAGCCGTCATGATCGTGCGGCTTGTAAAAATCGCGTTTTGGATCATATCCTTCCGGAATCGGCAGGGCTATCGGAAAATCCCACATGGTCAGGCCAGCTTTCTTGCGCTGCTTCAGGGATTCGATCGTACGCAAAGGAACGCTCACCGCGATTTTACGTCCGAGCTGGGTCCGGTGGCCGTCGGTGTGGGCAAGCTTCAGCGACCGGCCGGTTTTCTTGATCTGTACTCCGGAAGCCAGAAATTGCGGGCTGCCGGTGCCATCAACCGGCTCTGGTGGTGTGATCAGGAATGGATTGGCACCTTTGCCGGCGGCATAGCGACCGAAGTCTTTATGCCCCTGCCCGATACTCATAGTGAGGATGCCAGGGGCGACGCTCATGGTTTCGTAAACGGGAGCCTCCACCTGCCCCCAATGGCTGACAATTTGAACCAGGTCGCCTTGTTTCAGGCCTTCGGATTCAAAGGTGCGCGGATGAACGAGCACCGGTGTCTGCCAGGCCACGCGCGTAATCGGATCGGGCACTTCACAAAGCCAGGGCCTGTTGGCACCGCGGCCGTCAAAAAACCGGATGGATGGTGCGGCAATAAAAGTCAGCTCCTCAACCACCGGAGGTTCGGACTCCGCGGCGAGCGTCGGATCCAGGGATGTCGGCACCGCCGTCGGCATGCGGATTTCCTGCTCTTGGGCGGATTTGAAAATACCGCCGCTTTGCAGGGTCTGGAGCCATTCCATCTCTTTTCCGATCTTCCCATTCGATACCAAAGCGGCAATCAGGTAAGCCTTGTACCTGTCTTCGGGACTGTTTTTCTCGAATGCGGCCCTCAGGAAGACATCACCGATGAGAACACGGTTTCTGAACTTTCCCATTGTCGGCTGCAGGGTCGATACGATTCCGACCTTGCCGCCGTATTCATCCCAGGCCTCTAGTGGCAGACTGACGGGCAAAATAAGATCCGCCATGGCTGTCGTCTCGTCCATAAAATTGCTGAAAGACACGACGAATATCGCATCCTTCTTAAGGATCCGCTCGATATCAGCGGCTGAGGGGTTGGTGTAAACGGGATTGACGTTGTTCAGCAGAAGCAGGTCAACCGGTTCCTGGTCAAGGTCCTTGAAAAATTCCAGAACTTCCGCTCTGGACGCTGCAACCTCAACCCGGTGCCTTTGCCCGAAGTCGTGCAACGGAAGCTGCGGATTCAAAATCCAGTTGAGGTAATTGACTGCCAGGTCGGTCTGCAGCGCATTCGGTCCGGCGGCGGTGCCGGTCCCGAGAATAAGAGGTTTCTCGGCCTGCAACAGCGCATTAACCAGCCGTTCATAGGCTTCGGCCCCGACCCCCGTCTCCGCAATCACCTTCTCCTTGTCGTAAGCGACGGCGGCGCTCTCGAGTTCGGCGCGCAAGGCGCTGGTCGAATCTTCGAGGCGCCCGCTGCGCAGGGCTTCGCCGATCAGGCCGAGGGCCAGGACAGCCTCGCTGCCGGGCCGGCAGGCCAACCAGAGGTCGGCATTGGCGGCGGTGAGCGCCATGTGAGGACCGATGTGGAAAAACCGGCCTTTGCGCTCGTCCCGCAATGCGTGCATCGATTTGAACTTGCGGGCGTATTCGACCGGAGAGAGCCAGGTTTCCAGAAAATCGGCACCGAAGCCAATCAGAACATCGGCATCCTCCATTCGATACGAGGGTAGCCCCTTGACGTTGAAAACGGCTTCATTGGCCGCCTTGAGTGATTCGTAGGCAAAGGGTTCATAAAATAGCGGTCCGTCCGACTTCCAGCGCCGCAGGGATTCCTTGAAGAGTTTCTCCAGGCTGGTGCCGACGACCTCGGTCAGCATTCGCACTCTGTTGGGGCCGGCTCCGGCGGCCGCTTCGGCTTTGGTTTTGAGAATAGTGCCGGCCTCTTTTAATGTAATCGGACGCCACCCGCCGTTTTCTTTCAGTAGCGGTGTATTGATCCGGTCCGGGTTGAAGAGTCCCTGCACTGCGGCTTGGCCGCGCATGCAGAGCTTCCCCTGATTGATCGGATGCAGGGGGTTGCCTTCGACCTTGATCACCCGTCCTTCGCGATTCTTGGCTAGAATACCGCACCCCGCCGGACACTCTCGGCAAGTAGACGCATACCACGAAGCATCACCGGTCACCATGTCGTCGGGTGCATGAACCAGTGAGTAGAGCGTCTTGTCCGGTCGGGGTTGGTTGTATGGGTCGGGGGTACAGCCGGCGGCCATCGAAATACTGCTCATGCCGACAATCTTCAGGAAGGTGCGTCGATTCATTTAACCGGGTTCTCCATAGACTGGATGCGTTGGCGCCACTTGCTTCAATCGTTGTGCACTGTCGGCCCTGATATGCAGGTGTATTTCAAGCATTGGCTTCAGTAAGGTTTAGGGGTGGTAGGGGAAAGGCTTTTATAGCGAGTAATAAAAATTTGCCACCGTGTCAAGAACTGATGCGGCAATGCCGACAAATATCCTTTACCGTAACATCGACGGTGACTTCCCGGCTTGTCCTCCTTCCGGTGATGCGCCGCCCGATTGACTGACGATATCAAATGATTAAGAATTAGATTATGGTGATTGACGCATAACAACACCGTCGATCGGCGACATTAGAGTAGGAAATGGCTAACGGTCGCCACACGATATTGAGGAGACTGAAATGAGCGAACGAGAACAACTACTGCAGGAATTGATGGACGTTATTGGAGAGGAAGGCTGCGGCGTTTCTTGTGAAGAGGCCACTGTATATAAGGACGAAGAGGGGTGGAAGATGATGCTCGAGGGGTTCATGGAACCCTGGAATCTGGGCCAAACGCTTGCAGAAGCGAAAACGCACATCCGGGAGTATGCATCGATGGGGTTCGGCCTCAGTTAGTTTCCGTCCATAAATGGCCTTTTTTCGCAATTTCGGCGTCAATCAGCGGTATCCGCTTGTGCGGCGTACAAAAGTACGCCTCCGCGCAATACCGCTGATTTCCTTGAACTTGTAAAAAATTGCACATTTCTGGATCGGAAACTGATCAGGGCTTTTTATGAAACTGTGGATGGACACCGTTGATCTTCAGCTCGAGGATCGCTCGCGCATCCTCAGGTTGATCTCGAGATGTTCCAACGCCAGTCTGACCACATCCCCGGTCTGCGGATGATCCGCCACGTATGTCTTGAAAAATGCGCGGACGCTTTCCGACCGGTCGAGACCGGCCGTCGGCACGATCGCGGCGACCACTCTCTCGTAGAGCAGGGGGTGAAAGGCTTCGAGTTCCCGCAGGTGCGCCAGGTACCAGTCCCAGAGATAATCAACGGCGTGGGGGTTGGCTGTCGCCGCCGTGATCGGGATGAACTTGTTGCGGTCGGGCACCTCTTCGAGTGCGAATTGCAGGGCGCTCTCGATAACACGTTTGTCACTGAACCATCCCAATGCCGCCAGAATGTTGAGCCGCTCGTGTTCGCTGATAGTCGACCGAAACCGCTGCTGAAGCCATTTCAGGGCTGTGTTCCCGCCGGTCAGGGCGCCGATCTGAAGGGTGCTCTTCAGGATGTCCGGATGGACGGTGCCGCCGGAAATCAGATTCTCGAACTGTTTCTCGGCAAACTGAACGACATCTTGCCCGCCGAAAATCGCGGCCGGCAGTATGACCTGATCCCGCAGCAATGAAACGGTGAAGGGCTCAGCGGTTTGCGGCACGAGACCGATTGCGGCCAGTGCCTCCTGGAGCAGGGAGCGACCGATCGATTTCAGCCGGTCTTTACTGTCGCCGGTGAGGACGCTGTAGGCTTGAAACAGATTGGCGGCAATGCTGCTCAAGGGTAGGAAGGCGTCTTCAGCCCTGTAATACTCGAGAAAAGCCAGGTACGCGTCGATGCCGATGTTGCCGCTTCTGACCGCAGCATACACGTCATTCTGGAGTCCCCAACGGTCTTCGGTCGACAAAGATTTGTTGCGGACCCGTTCCCCGAGGGTTTCGAGGTCCTCTGGATTCAGATACTGGACCCGGTAGAATCCGGTTTGGTCGGCGTTGATTTTGTAAGCCGCCGTACCGGGAGCCAGTTCGATGACAGCGGCTTCCCCGGTCATGAGGTGCCGAACGATCCGCTCTTCGCCGTTTCGGTTAATCAACCGCGCCGTAATCGGTACATCCCAGAGCTGCCCGGAGGTGTTGGGCAGGTAGGTGAACCGGTGTTGCCGCAAGTTAAGCTGATCATCCCGGCGTTCGACGGTAATCAGCGGATATCCCGGTTGCTCGATCCAGCTCTTCATCATCTGGGTCACCGGCTTTTCGGATGAGGATTCGAAGGCCTCCCAGAGCTGCCGGCTGGCGGCATTGCCGTATGCGTGCGTTTCCAGATACCGGTGCAGCCCGTCCCGGAACAATTCCGGACCGATAAAGCCCAAAACTTGTCGCAGGATGCTGCCGCCTTTGCTGTAAATGATCGGCGCCGTGCTGGTGTTGATCACTACGTGCTCGCCGCCCGGAATTTCGATCGCGAACGTCTCGTGCAACCCGTCGCGCACCAGCGCACCTTCGGTTTGACTGCCGATAAACTGCTCCCAGATGCCCCACTCCGGATGGTAGTTGTCGACGACCCCGAAGCCGAAGAAAGTGGCAAAGCTCTCG
This sequence comes from Desulfobacterales bacterium, assembly GCA_039768375.1. GTDB lineage: Bacteria > Desulfobacterota > Desulfobacteria > Desulfobacterales > SG8-13 > JARFQH01. The sequence continues at coordinate 10,108 of JBDNAO010000523.1, forward strand.
TTGAGCCACAGGTAACGCCAATCCGAGGGGGTCACGAGGTTTCCGAACCACTGGTGGGCGATTTCGTGTGCAATCACCTCGCAAATCCGCTCCTCGCCCGCCCGTGACGTCGAATCCGGATAGTGCAGCAGCAGATTTTCGCGAAAGGTGATCGCGCCCCAGTTTTCCATGGCCCCGAAGGCGAAGTCCGGGATGGCGATCAGATCCATCTTCGGCAGCGGATAGGGGATCCGATAGTAGTCTTCGCAATACGCGAGCGCCTGGCGGCCGAATTCAAGGCCATATCCGGTATACGGCGTCATGCCCGGGGTGGTGGCGACCCTCACCCGCGGATCTTCAGAATTCACAACGAATTCGAACTCCCCGACACCGAAGAACAGCAGGTAAGTCGACATTTTGGGTGTCCGTTGAAAGGTGACCCGCTTTTTGCCGTGTGCCAGGGGTTCTTCGGTGTCGATGGACGTGTTGGATATCGCAGAAAGACCGGCGTCGATGATCATTTCAACCATGAATGTCGCTTTTTTAAGAGGATGATCCACGCAGGGAAGCGCCCGGCGGGCGTCACTTTCCTCGAATTGCGTCACGGCGATATAGCGTGTTTGACCATCTTTCCGGTAACGGCTGCGGTAAAAACCGGCCATCCGGTCGTTGATCTGGCCCTCGTACTCGACAATCAGTGTCAGGCTTCCGGAAATGTCGCGCGGCAGCCGGATGTGCAATTCCTCTTTCTGCGGGTCTACGCTGAAAGGGCAGATCACCTCCTTGTCGTCCAGGCGCACGATACAGCGCCAAATAGCCAAGTCTAAAATATTCAAGGTCACCGCTGCCCGCGCTTCTGGAAACTCACCGGCAATCTCGACTCTGGCGGAGAATTTGAAACTGTCCAAGTCGGGTGTGAGAGCGAATCGATAGTGAATCGGATTGAAATCGTTCATTAAAAACCTCCGGAAACGATGGGTCTCAACGGATCAGTGCCCATCCTCAGCTTCGATAAAGGCACGGACAAGCGCCATTTATGAACGGAAACGAGTCATCTCTCTGACACAGAATCATGAAAATGACAAGCCGCCTGACGTGGCAAAGAGAAAAAATGGCCCGCCCGCGATGGTATCTAAATATGTCTGGACGCATAAATTTTAGGAACGACTTCAAGCGGGATTGGCAGATACAATTCAACCCTCACGGGCGAGGACATCACATCGGGTTGGAGGTTGCCGAGCAGGGTGAAACCGATGGGTGAGTGTTTCCGGTTTGTCGGGGTATTTTTATGCGGAGCGCACGGTGGGCGAGTTTGGGCGCGGGTACTATAGCTTGCCGCCCACCGCTCGGCCCTGATTCCGAAGAGCTTCCCGGCGACTTCTCAGGTCGATGACACGGCGCCGTTTCTCGAGTTTCTCCGCGTGCATGGCCAGAGTGGCCCAGAGAGTATCGAGGGTGAAGGGTTTCTGGAGGTAGTCGTTCACACCGATGGCATAGGCCGCCGCGACCGTCGCATGATCACCGCAAGCGGATATGAGAATTTTGATGATATCCGGCCGGGCGCGGCCGGCGTGTTTTAGAAATGTCAGCCCATTGATTCCAGGCAGTCTGTAATCGCTGATGATGATGTCGAAGCGTTCTGCAGCCATTTTCTCAAGGCCTTCCTCGGCGGTTGCAGCCGTCCGCAAAGGGTATCCTTTCTGGCGGAAAGCGATTTCCATGGAATTTCGGATAAATTCGTTGTCGTCGATCAAAAGTGTTTTCAGGTTTTTCAGATTGCGATGGGTGATCATGGTTCCGTTTCCTAAAATGGTTGATGTATCACGTCTATAGCCCCCCTAAATCAAATAGTGTGCCAGTGTGCTTTTAAAAAATTTAAAAAATAAATTTCAATAAGTTAGAGCGATATAGAGGGAATTGTGGTCGTGAAAGATTCAGGTCGGATTGGGGGAAAAAACACAGTCTCGGTGGGAATAATGCCCCAAGAATCAGCCGTTTGCCAAAGCCGAAAGTCTGTCTCTAAGAAGCCGATACGGGGAATGGGGATGAGGAGGGTGCGTTTAACAACCCGGTTTATCCGAATAGCTTTTTGCGTCGATACCGAAAGGTGTCACGACTCACGTTGAGAGATCGGGCCGCGCGGCTTTCGTTGCCGTCGGCTATCCGAAGAGATTCTTCATAATATTTTTTTTCGATGGCCGCCATGACATCCGGGAGGTCGATGCCGTTGGGGGTCAGGGCCGGCAGCCCGACAGCGGTGCCGCCGACGGTGGCGCCCGCACCCTGACAGTCCGGCGCCACCCCGACGTCCCGCAGATTCAGCAGTGGACCATCTCCGAGCAAAACGGCCCGTTCGATCAGGTTCTTCAGCTCACGTACGTTACCGGTCCATTTAAAATTCTTCAAGGCCATTTCCGCCTCGGGGCTGATCCCGGTGAAAGTCTTGCCGAACTTCGCCGCGAATTCGACCAGATAGTGTTTGGCAATGGGCACGATATCATCGCGTCGCTGGTTCAGGGAGGGGATCTCAATCTTGATGACCGCCAGACGATGGTACAGGTCCTGTCGGAAACCTCCCGCAGCGACCATCTCCTCCAGGTTCTTGTTCGTGGCGGCGACGATTCGGGTCTGGGCCATGCACTTCTTGGTACCGCCCACCCGATAGTATTCACCCTCTTCCAGAAAACGCAGCAGTTTAGCCTGCGCCTCCATGCTCAGGTCCGCTATCTCGTCCAAAAAAAGAGTACCTTCGGCCGCCTTTTCCACCAAGCCTTCTTTGCCCGACTTGTCGGCACCGCTGAAAGCCCCCTTTTCGTAACCAAAAAGTTCACTCTCGATCAAATCCTTGGGGATGGCCGCACAGTTGACACTGATCATCGGACCTTCGAAATTGGGGCTACGGTAATGAATGGCCTTGGCGATCAGCTCTTTTCCCGTGCCGGTCTCGCCCAGGATCACGATCGATGTGTCGGGACTCTTGGCAACTTTGGTCACCACTTCCATGACGTCTTGGATGGCGTCGCTCTCGCCGATAAATCCCGGCAGGTTCTCTTTGAGATATTTTTCATGGAGCAGCTGGATCTCTTTGCGCAGCTTAATCGTTTCGAGGGCGTTGCGCACGGTCACCATGAGGGTGTTCATCTGCAGCGGTTTGACCACGTAATCGTAGGCACCCTGTTTCATGGCGGAAACCACAGTTTGAACATCCTCATAAGCGGTGATCATGATCACGATAACCTCCGGATAGAGGCCTTTTATTTTTCTGAGCGCCTCGATTCCGCTCATGCCGGGCAGGCCGATATCCAGGAGGACCAGATCCGGCGGGTTGTTCAGCACCGCTTCGATGGTGTCCTCGGCGTTGGCAAAACCCTTGATCCGGTACAGCTTTTTCAATGCCAGCACCACGCCTTCCCGGGCCACCTCTTCGTCATCCACCACGTAAACCGTGTATGGCGTCATTGGATTTGCATCCTTTTCTCTATGGGAAGTTCGATGGTAAATCTGGCCCCACCCGACTCAGTGCTCTCGACCGTAATGGCACCACGGTGATCGTTGATAATCCGCAGAGAGATGGCCAGACCGATGCCTGAGCCATCGGTTTCGGTTGTAAAAAACGGGTAGAAGATCTTTTCCCGGATACCGATGGGTATCCCGGATCCAGTGTCTGAGACGCTAAGGCAGATATGATTGTTTTCAGAGTAAGACCGAAGGGTCAACCGCTTTTCAGCGTTCTTTTTCTCCATGGATTTCACGGCATTGTCGATCAGATTCAACACCACCTGCTCGATCAGATTCGTATCTCCGTAACTCATCGGCAACCCGGGATCAAGGTCAATGTCGACCGTTATTCCCTTCTTACGCAGGCTGACCGCCGAAAGATTGAGCGCCTCCTGCAGGGGGTCGTTCATGCTGATCAACGACATGGAGGGGACACCGGGCCTCGAGAAATCGAGCACCCGCTTGATGACCGATTCGATCTTGTTGGAAGCCCCCTGCACCTGATCGACGATATTTTTCATCATATCGATCGTATCGGCATCGAGTTCCTCGGATTTCAGCAGATCTTCGAGTGTAAAAAGGTAGGAGTTGATGCCAGTCAGTGGATTTCTGATTTCATGTGCGATACCGGCCGCGACGCGCCCCAGGGAAATCATCTTGCTTTTTACCCGCAGGAAATGTTCAAGCTCCTGGGAACGGGTGATGTCCATCAGGTTGATCAGGATGGCATCGGCACCCCGGTACTGAAACAAGCTGGCGCGGCACTGCAGCCAGCGGATATCGGTATCTTTCTTTTCGCTTCCCGAGGGATAGATCCTGAAGTCGGTTTCCACCGATTTTTGTTTTCCCGCGATGAGTACGCGATAGCATTTGGTCACTTTTTCAACATCATCCGGGTGGATAAAATGAATCAGTGTCTCCGGTGAAACACTGGCAAAGGACCGGTATAATTTTTTCTGTTCCGGATTCTGATAGATGATTTTTTTGTTCTGGACGATGCAGATGCCGATCAGCGAATTTTCGACCAGAGTCCGGAAGCGCTCTTCGCTGTCCCGCAGGGCGACTTCCGAACGCCGGCGGGCCTGATCCAGTTCACGGTGATCGAGAGCGTTCTTGACCGTTTTGGTCAAATCCTCGATCCGGATCGGTTTGCGAAGGTAGCCGTACGCTCCGCTTTTGAGCGCTTCCACAGCCGTTTCGATGGTGGCGTCGCCAGTGATCATGATGACGAGCAGCCCCGCCGCTTCTTTGCGGATTGCGGCCAGAATCTGAAAACCGTCCATGTCCGGTAGCCGGATGTCCAGAAAAACCAAGTCGAAACTTTTCCGGCGGATGCAGTTCAGAGCCTCCGCACCGCTGCTGCAGGTGGCAACCCGGTGTCCCTGGAAGTCGAGCAGGCCTTGCAGTGTTTCACAGACGATCGGTTCGTCATCGACGATCAGTATGTCGGCAGCATTTGTCATTTTTGCCTCGGCCATAGCACGGGAGCGATCGCTGGAGCCGGTGTGACAGCCTGGAAGTCGGGCGGCATCGGTCCCGGTAGCAGTTGTAGGCATAGAAACTCTCCAACAGCCTCTTGGCTGATCTCCATCCAAATAAGGTCGCCATGTAGCAGGACAGGGCTAAAAATTCTTCTCTTATCGGCCGGTTCCCTGTTATCGGCTCGATCACTTTCCCCAGGATTGATATCAGTATCTTACCAAAAACAAGCCACATTGACTATTTTAATAAAAATTTCTATTTTAATCAAGATCTTATAAATATATTGCACCCATTTCGTCTAAACGCGGAGCACCTGAAGTCCATGGGGCCGTAGGTACGAGTTCTCAAGTCGTGTAACCGACGCCTTTATTTATCCCGGCATGACGGTTACAACCGTCCTCCTTTACAATAGCAACCCGGATCAACGCAGGCCGAAAACATGGACGAGCACAGCAACTTCTTGCAATTATTATTGATTAGTTATATATTAAACCTCATTTGGAGATTTAGGCTGAAACCTTTTTCAAGGTAATCCTGTTCTATTCGATGCTACGCTCGGCACGAAAAATCCGCACCCCTCGCTTCGCGGCATTATTACCGTCGCCCATGAGAGAATATGGACACAGTCAATGAGAAAAACGCCGGCAGTCTAAGTCCGGAAGATCACCCGGGGTGGACACTCGACGGGCAGGCTGATTTGGTGGCCGAGACCGTCGCTATATATGCGGCTGCACGGATTGATGATGTCGAAGGTAGGCTGCCGCAAACTCTCGAACGGATCGGAACTTTTTTTCGAGGCGACCGGTGTTATGCGTGCGAAGTCGATGAATCGTGCAAAATGATTATCAACCGCATTGAATGGTGCGGGCCGATCCTGACCCCCAGTGATACGACCGCAAATGACCTGCCGGTCGCCTTATCGAATCAGCACCTCTCCCGGTTGCAGCGCGGTGAAACCGTTCACCTCGCCGGCCCGTCGGAGCCGGGAGCGACCACCCTTCATAATTCACCGTCCGGAGGCGCCTTCATCCGTTCGAGCTTAGTAGCGCCGATGATCAGCGGCGGGGCTATGGTCGGTTTTCTCGGTGTCGACATCGCAACCGCGGAAATTCGACCTTCTCGGGAAGAAGTCACCGTATTGAGGACGCTGGCAGGAATTATAGCGTTGGCCTGGGGCTCCGTCCGTTCTGAAAAAAAGAGGCGTCTGTTTCAAATCGCCGTCGAGCAGGCTGCCGAGCTCGTCTTGATCACCAACAGCGCCGGAACAATCGAATATGTCAACCCGGCTTTGGAAAGGATCACCGGTTATGCGAGCGACGAGCTGATCGGAGGCAATCCGCGAATCTTGAAAAGCGGTCTTCAGAAACCGGTCTTTTACCAGGAGCTTTGGAACACCATCTCTAAGGGCGAACCCTGGCAAGGCTGTTTCATAAACCGTCGCAAGAGCGGCACCCACTACTCGGCAGAAGCCGTCATCATACCGGTCACGGACGGCACCGGATCGATTTGCAACTACGTCGGCATCAAGCGTGATGTGACCCAGGAAAACCACCTGCAGCGGCAGCTGATTCAGTCTCAGAAAATGGAAGCGATCGGGACCCTGGCCGGCGGCATCGCCCATGACTTCAACAACATCCTCTCGGCTATTCTGGGATATGCTGAACTGGCCGTGTACGAAATGCCGGAAGGCAGCCCCGGCCGCCACGACGTAGCCGAGGTCATCAAGGCCGGCAACCGTGCCAAGGACCTCGTCAGGCAAATCCTGACCTTCAGCCGCAAAACGGAGCAGGATTTCAAATCGATCGATATCGCCCCCCTCCTCAAAGAAGCCCTCAAATTTCTGCGAGCCTCTTTACCATCGACCATCGATATCCGCACCCGCATCGCGGCCGAAAACGCCCGCGTGCAGTGCACCCCCACGATGATTCAGCAGATTTTGATGAACCTGTGCACCAATGCCGCCCAGGCCATGAAAGACGCCGACGGTATTCTGGACGTGAGTCTGACGAATACCGAGATCGAAGCCGCTGACATCAAACAGCATCCGGAACTGCGACCGGGACCGCACCTTTGGTTGACGGTCGGCGACACGGGCCCCGGCATTGAACCCGATCTTCTGGCGCGCATTTTCGATCCCTATTTTACGACCAAAGAAAAGGGTGAAGGGACAGGCCTGGGGCTATCGGTGGTGCATGGAATCATCCAAGCCCTGAAAGGATCCGTTCAGGTCGACAGTTGCCCGGGCAGCGGTGCGATTTTTCATGTCTTTCTGCCCTGCGCCGCCAGCCAAGACGAACCGACGGTCATTCAACCCACAGCGCTGGCTACCGGAAACGAGCGGATCCTGTTGGCGGACGACGAGGCTGTGCTGGCTGAAATGGGAAAGCAGATGCTGGAGCACCTCGGTTACCATGTCACCGTCCGGACCGACAGCTCCGACGCCTTGAATACCTTCCAATCCCATCCACAAGATTTCGACCTGGTCATCTCCGACAGGACAATGCCTCGCATGACCGGCTTCGAGCTGGCTGAACGAATCAAAACGATACGTCCCGATATCCCGATCATCCTCTGCACCGGCTATAGCGACGAGCTGGAAGTCGAACGCGCCAGCGCGTTGGGCATCAGCCGCATGGTGTTGAAACCGCTGGGTATGAATGAACTGGCCGACGCGGTTCGTTCGGCGCTGGACGGTGCAGAACCGCAAATGGGCACTAGTTAATTCCCGTCCATAAATGGCCCTTTTCCGCAGTTTCTTGATTTCCTAAAACTGGCATACTGAAACGTCAGCAGACTTGACGGCCGGGAACCATTTGTTTAGGCTGACGAAACCGGGCACCAGCTTGCCGTCCTTGCAATCGAGGTTTCATCAGATGCCGCTGTCTCCTGTCAGCCCCAAAGCCCTGCATGCTTTCTGCGCCGAGTGGTCCGATCCGCTCGGGCAACTTGCCGATATTGAATCAAAAATCAATTTTGTTCAGCAGAGGCTGCCGGCCCTCCTCGGGAATCAGCCGTTGATAACCACCGTCCTGAACGGCATCAAACAGAATTCCGGCGGGCCCGAGCGGCGCCGGCATGTGCTCTTCGACAACGAATGGCTCCTGCACATGGATGCCAGGCGCCGTTTTTCAGTTCGGATGTATCTCTACAGGCCGGGAGAGGTCACGGTTGTCCACGACCACAGTTCATGGGGCGTTATAGGCTGTGCCTCCGGGGAAATGGAGATTGTCAAGTACCACAGGGAAGACGACGGCCAAAAAAACGGCTATGCCCACCTCGAGGAAACGGAACGGATCACCTGCACACCGGGCCGGACCGATACCACCCTGCCGCTTGACGAAGGCATCCACAGGGTCGGCAACCCCACCGATCAGACCATTGTCGTCATCAATGTTTACGGAACACCGCTACGAAGGCTTTACATCAACCGTTTTGACATTGAAAACAACCGGGCCACCAAAATTTATCCGCCACGACTGAAAAAAAAGAGGCTGGCATGACATTTTTCCGGCCAGAAAGTCTTTCGAATTTCCCGTATGATTCCAGGCGCAAGCCTGTTCTGGCCCGCGATATCGTTGCGACTTCACAGCCTCTTGCCGCCCAAGCAGGTCTGGACATGCTTCGCCGTGGCGGAAATGCCGTCGACGCTGCTCTGGCGGCGGCCATCGCCCTGACCGTCGTCGAGCCGACCGGCAACGGCATCGGCAGCGATGCCTTCGCCTTGATCTGGGACGGGCGAGAACTCCACGGGCTCAACGGCTCTGGCCGTTCGCCCTCAGGCTGGTCGCCGCACCGTTTTTCCGCCTGTAACAGCATGCCCGAACTGGGATGGGACTCGGTCACCGTACCCGGTGCAGTGGACGCCTGGTCACAACTGTCGCAACGATTCGGCAAATTGCCGTTCGAACGGCTTTTCGAAGCGGCCATCGGCTACGCCGAACAGGGGTTCCTCGTAACACCCGCGGTGGCGTCCATATGGGCCGAAGCACCGGCATGCTTCCAGGGTTACGCGGAATTCGCCAAGACATTTCTCCCCGGCGGCCGACCAACCGCCGTCGGCGAACCCTTTGCATGCCCGCAACAGGCCGAAACTCTGCGGAAAATTGCCGCAACCGACGGCGAAACATTTTACCGGGGCGAGCTCGCCGAACGCATCGCCGCCCAGGCAGCCGCCGAAGGGGCTGCCTTGACGCTCCAAGACCTGGCGGAGCACACATCCGAGTGGGTCACGCCGCTCACGCAGCAATACCACGGCATTCAATTGTGCGAAATTCCACCCAACGGTCAAGGCTTGACTGCCCTCATGGCTCTCGGGATTCTGCGCCACCTGGATATCCGCCGTTATCCTGTGGATAGCGCGGACAGCATCCATCTGCAGGTGGAAGCCATGAAGTTGGCTTTTGCAGAATCCTGGCGCCACATCGCCGATCCGGCCGC
>JBDNAO010000108.1:0-5121 GCA_039768375.1 Desulfobacterales bacterium
AAATCAGTTAAATGTACCCGGGAGATCAATTCGGCTTCAAATCGGAAAAATTGTATTTACTAAATCTAAAAAAACCGTGTACAGTAACACTCTGTATTTAAGTTGACCAGCCACATGCCGAAGCAAAAATGGAGACCTTGGTAACATTCAACCCGGAACAGATCGGAATCGTCAACAAAGCCGTTGCACTGGCCGAGGAGCTTGTCAGCAATTACTACAAGATGTCGGCCAGCCAATGGCTCCACCGGCGTTATGACATTAAAACGTTAGCCGAACTGGCTCAGGACGAAGTTGTCGAAGGACCTTTTGCCCAGATCGTCCGATATGAGGGACGTCACCGCGATCGTGCGCTCGGCAGTTCGACCTACGACCTTTACAAGATATGCCTGCAGGACCATGCGATCTTGGCGGCCTTGGAGCAAAAACCGAACCTGCAACTCCTTCCGTTTGTTCTCTACATCGTGACCCATGAACTGATCCACATCGTGCGCTTCAGCCGGTTCCTCCAGTACTTCGACGCGGCACCCGACGAGCGACTGGCGGAAGAAAAGCGAGTTCATGAAAAAACCCACGAGATCCTCGAGCCCTGCAGGGTGTCGGGACTCGGGGAGGTCCTCGATTTTTACAACGAATGGCGGATACCCTATGATGGTATGAAGGGCTGCTAACCGCCTTCAGTTTTGCACAGGGATAGAGAAACACAAATGAATCCTTGACAAGTCGTTTGTTAGTGTATAGTTTTTGCGGTTTAAAATAGTCAGTTAATACGTGAAAGAACATCGGTTGACGGAGGATTGTCCCAAATGCCCATTTATGAGTACGAATGCGGCCAATGTGGCAGGATTGAAGAAGCTTTACAGAAGTTTTCGGACAAACCCCTTACCCGTTGTGACCACTGCTCCGGCAGGCTTCACAAGATCGTGTCCCACGCCAGTTTCCACCTCAAAGGGACCGGCTGGTACGTAACCGACTATGCCGGGAAATCCCGCACCTCTACCGCCAACGGACCAACAAAGAATAAAGCCGATACCCCGGCAGAAACCGGCACCACCGGATCGGACACACAGCCAAAATCATCCGACAAATAACGCCCGTAACGGGCCGTGAAAACGAATGAGGCGCATCTGCCGTTTGGTGCTCGCAAGCTTTTTTTGCCTGGCGGAGCTCAGAGTAGAGGCTGCGAGAATATACCAAACTTAGCGCAGAAGTGATGGCGGTTTATTTTTAGCAAAAATAAATTTTTTTTCGAACAATCACTTTACAACAAAAAAAGTGTGATTATTTTTGCTATCGAAATCGAGTGGCAAAATAAATACTTTTAACTATCTGTAATAACATGTAAAATATGCATCATTTTATAAAACGCTTTTATCGAATCTGCAGATCGATATCATTGGAACCCCTGCCGAAGGGTTCACAACCTGTTTAATCTTATCCACTTAAACCATTACATTTAGCGCAAAGGAGAGAAAACGGTATGAAACTCAGACCATTACAGGACCGCATTCTGGTGCAACGGGTAGAAGAAGAAACCAAAACCAAGGGAGGTATCATTATTCCAGATACCGCTAAGGAAAAACCGGCAGAGGGCAAAGTAGTCGCCGTCGGCAACGGGAAAGTCGGTGAGGATGGCAAGCGGACTGCCCTGGAGGTAAAGAAAGGCGACCTAATACTCTTTGGAAAGTATTCCGGGACCGAGGTTAAAATTGAAGGCGAAGAATACCTCATTATGCGTGAAGACGACGTCCTTGGTGTAATCGGCTAAATTCAGTTTAAATTTTAATAAAATGGAGGAGAATCAACAATGGCAAAAGTTATCAAATATGACATGAAAGCCCGTGAATCGATGTTGAACGGGGTTCGCACACTTGCGGATGCTGTGGTCGTCACCCTGGGTCCCAAAGGCAGAAACGTTGTGATCGACAAATCCTGGGGGTCCCCGACGGTCACCAAAGACGGCGTCACCGTGGCCAAAGAGATCGAGTTAGAAGACAAATTCGAAAACATGGGAGCCCAGATGGTCAAAGAGGTTGCCAGCAAAACCAGCGACATGGCCGGAGACGGAACAACCACTGCAACTGTTCTGGCCCGCTCAATCTACGAAGAAGGTCAGAAACTGGTGGCTGCCGGCAACAATCCGATGGGCATCAAGCGCGGAATCGATGCCGCGGTGGAAACCTGCGTCAAAGAGCTCCAAAAAATGACCAAACCCACCAAAGATCAACGTGAGATCGCCCAGGTCGGTACCATATCCGCCAACAACGACGAGACGATCGGCAACATCATTGCAGAGGCCATGAACAAAGTCGGCAAGGAAGGCGTTATTACGGTAGAGGAAGCCAAGGGCATGGAAACGACCCTGGAGGTTGTAGAAGGCATGCAGTTCGACCGCGGCTACCTGTCGCCTTACTTTGTGACAGACCCGGAAAAAATGGTCGTTTCGATCGAAAATCCTGCGATCCTGATACACGAAAAGAAGATCAGCAATATGAAAGACCTGCTGCCGGTTCTCGAACAGGTGGCTAAGATGGGCAAACCGCTCTTGATCATCGCAGAAGATGTTGAAGGAGAAGCCCTCGCGACCCTGGTCGTCAACAAACTCAGGGGTACTCTTCAGGTAGCGGCCGTTAAGGCGCCTGGATTTGGTGACCGCCGAAAAGCCATGCTGGAGGATATTGCCATCCTGACCGGCGGGCAGGTGGCCTCTGAAGATTTGGGTATCAAGCTGGAAAACATGTCGATCAACGATCTCGGCAGTGCCAAGCGGATCACCATCGACAAGGACAACACCACCATCGTCGACGGAGCCGGATCCCGCTCCGCCCTGGAAGGTCGTGTCAAACAGATTAGAGCCCAAATCGACGAAACGACCTCGGACTACGACCGCGAAAAGCTTCAGGAGCGTCTGGCCAAACTGATCGGCGGTGTAGCGGTTATTAACGTCGGTGCAGCTACCGAAACTGAAATGAAAGAGAAGAAGGCCCGCGTCGAAGACGCACTCAATGCGACCCGCGCCGCGGTTGAAGAGGGTATCGTCCCCGGGGGCGGCGTAGCACTGGTAAGGTGCCTGCCGGGTCTCGAAAAACTGCGCCTGAAAGGCGACCAAAAGCTGGGGGTCAAGGTTGTGATGCGGGCCATCGAAGAGCCGCTGCGGCAGATCGCCAACAATGCCGGCCAAGAGGGATCAGTTGTTATCGACAAGGTCAAGAACGGCGAAAGCGCCTTCGGGTACAACGCCGAATCTGATGACTACGGAGACCTGATCGAGGCCGGTGTCATCGATCCGACCAAGGTTGTCCGCTTTGCCCTGCAGAATGCCGGCAGCGTGGCATCGTTGATGCTGACCACCGAGGCAATGGTAGCCGATAAACCGGAAGAAAAATCGGAACCCATGGGTGGCGGCGGTGCACCAGGTATGGGCGGCATGGGCGGTATGGGTGGAATGGGCGGCATGATGTAAGACGCCAGTCAACCCATTATCGTCGCAGCCATTTTCAGGCTGGATTAAAACCCCCGTGCAACATGCACGGGGGTTTTTTTATGCCGCCTCGGATTTCTTGACTTTTTGGCCTAAATCTTTTAAAATTATATACAATTCATAGGGATAACATCAATTGATTCACAACTGGAGCTTCGAATGAAAATGAAATGGAAGCAAGTTTTCGGGATGGGACTGACGGCAGTTTTTCTGGCGACCGGCATTATCAGCACGCCGGTTTCCGGTCTGGCGGCCGATGCGCAACCCGCTGCCCGCTCCAAGAACACGCCCGGCATTGCCGGTGAAATCGTCGAGACGGAAAGCGGCATCTATTATACTGTAAAGAAGGGCGATACCCTCTGGGGTCTTTCCAGGAAATTTGCCGATACCCCCTACCTGTGGCCCGACCTGTGGAGTGGAAATGACCAGATTGCCAACCCCCACCGTATTTATCCCGGCCAGCGGATCCAGTTGTATCGGCGCGATGATGTCGCCAAAGCCAGCCAACCGGTTGCGACCTCACAGCCGACCCCCGTATCTGTATCTACATCGCCGAAACTCGGTCAGTTTGCCTTTTCACGCATGGACAGGGTCGGATTCATTCGGGACCCGGCGGTCGTCCCCAGCGCGCGGATCTTTAAGGTCCTCGGGATTCATAAAATGATCACCGCCGGTGACACGGTTTACATCAGCCGAGAAGACGGTCAGGTTCTCAGCCCCGGCCAGCGTTACACCATATACCGCACCCTGGGAGAGGTGCGCAACATCGTCACGGATCAATACCTTGGCGTTCAACATTACATTCTGGGCACAGTCGAAATCACCCAGCTCGAACCTGAATATGCCGTGGGTCGGGTGATCAAGGCTTTCGGACGTATACAGAAAGACGACCTTCTGATGCCCTACGAGCGCCAACCGGAGAAGATCGCCAAGGTTACCCCACCGCCGGGCATCGTCGGCGAAGTCATTATGGCCGAAGAACACAACCAGCTTCTCGGTGACAACGTCATCGCCTTTATCAACCGGGGCGCAAATGACGGCGTCAAGACGGGCCAAATTTTCGATATTTACTTCCAGGAAGACGTAAGCGTCTACCCGAAACCGGCCGAAAAAACACGCCTGGAACCGGTCGTTTTCGGACAGCTGGTGGTCCTGCGCACGGAAGCCACCACCTCTACGGTGTACATCACGCAAACCAAGCAGGTCATTCATCCGGGTGCAAAGTTTTCTTCACCGGAGCTGTAATAAAAGTCTTTTAAACCACTTATCCAATAAAGTTCGTAAAAAAAATCCCCCTTGGACGACCGTTATATCGGAAGCTCAAGGGGGATTTTTTAAATCACTTCAAGTAAAGCTAATGTTTTCAAAAAAATACGTTTAAGACGTCCCTCCAAGTGAATAACCCGGAACCGGTAAATAGAAACTTGAAACTCAGATCTCGCAACCTGTAACCCGCAACTCGTAATCCGATAAATCGACGACATCCTTCAACCAACTCAACGGACTCAACAGGCTCAATCCCGCTATAGCGGGACTAAACCGACTCTCAAAACTGCTCCCACGTCACTTTGAGGACTTCCTCAAAGGTCGTCGTGCCCTCCATCATTTTCTTGATCGCGGATTCCCGCAGGGTGAACATGCCT
>JBDNAO010000006.1:0-3462 GCA_039768375.1 Desulfobacterales bacterium
ACGGCTTCCCGCGTTTCTTCACAGCCCAAGATGTAGCAATTGGCCTGAATTGGTCCGACTGTCAACGATTCGATAATCAAAGGATCCTCCTTAACCGGGACAACCGGGCTCGCCTTCCGGCGCTCGAACGGAGTTGCGGCCGTCCCGCTGAAAAAGATGTCTATGTTCACTGGCTCGAGCCGGTAAATTATTTTTCGTGCAATTATCCTCAATCAGCCGGTTGCGGGCGACTGTCGGGGATTTCCTGAAGGGACAGGGCTTCGCTGTCGATTCGGACGCTGTCCAGAATTCCGTTGATGAAGGCGCCAGACTCTTCGGTGCCGTATTTTTTGCCGATGTCGATGGCTTCGTTGATGGACACTTTAGCCGGAATGTCACTGCAAAAAAGCATCTCATAAACGGCAATGCGCATGATGTTCCGATCGACGCACGACATGCGGCTGAGGCGCCAGTTGCGCGAGAAACGTTCGATCAACCGGTCGATCAAGGCCTCGGATCCAATGACACCCCGGATCAGTTCCAGAAAGAACGGACGGGCCTTGGCCGGTGGGTCGTAGTGAGCGCAGAACCGCTGCAGCATCTCTTCGGACGTATCGCTGGTCATGTCCATGCAAAATAGAGCTTGCAGCGCAAGTTCGCGGGCTTTGCGGCGAATTCCCATGTTCAGGCCTGTGCGACGGTCCCCATCAAATTGGCCATTTCCACCGCCGACATGGCGGCCTGCCAGCCTTTGTTGCCGGACTTGGTGCCGGCCCTATCGATCGCCTGTTCGACCGTGTCGGTTGTCAGTACACCGAAGATGATCGGCAGTCCAAAGTCCAGGCCGACCTGGGCCACGCCTTTGCTGACTTCGGCGCAGACATAGTCAAAATGCGGCGTGGCGCCTCGAATCACCGCTCCGAGACAGATCACGGCATCGTAACGCCCGGTCTGGGCTGCTTTTTTAGCCGCCAGCGGTATTTCGAAGGCCCCCGGTACTTTTATGATTTGAATATCGTTTTCCTTCGCACCGGTGCGTGTCAGCGCATCCAGTGCTCCACTCAGCAATTTTTCGGTGATAAAATCATTGAAACGGCTGACCACGATCCCAAAGCGTTTGCCTTTGGCGATGAGCTGTCCTTCCAGGATTTTCACCATTTCGACTCCTCCCGGTTTTAGGGTTCACGAAAGAATGGGACGTTACCTTACAGTGAGCCCTTCGTTTGATCAGGTTGGCGAATCATTGATGCGATATCGGGTTGATGAGGCTGTCATCGTCAATATTCAGCAAATGGCCCATTTTCAGTTTCTTGCACTCGAGGTAGCAGCGATTGTATTCGTTCGGTTCGATTTCTATTGGGATCTGCTCCACGATGGTCAGTCCGTAACCGTCCAGCCCGATCATTTTTTTGGGATTGTTGGTCAACAGACGCATCTTCCGGACCCCCAGGTTGACGAGCATCTGGGCTCCCAAACCGTAATCGCGCATATCGTCCTTGAAGCCGAGCCTGCGGTTGGCTTCGACGGTGTCGAGTCCCTGCTGGCGCTGCAATTCGTAGGCCTTCAGTTTGTTGACCAGCCCGATCCCCCGGCCTTCCTGGCGCAGATAGAGAATGACGCCGACACCTTCCTTTGCGATCATGGACATGGCCTTATGAAGTTGGTCGCCGCAGTCGCAGCGCAGCGAGCCGAAAATATCACCGGTCATGCACTCCGAGTGGACCCTGACCATAACAGGTTTTTCAGGCTCGACCTGGCCTTTGACCAGTGCAATGTGCAGCAGTTGATCGACGTCGTTCTCGAACGCGATCATCCTGAATTCGCCGCCGTGTTGGGTGGGAATGACGGCTTCGGCCGCGCGATGGACGAAGGCTTCGTTTTTCATGCGGTATTCGACCAGATCGGCGATGGTGCAAATGCCGATGCCGTGCTTCTGGCTGAATTTTTCCAGGGCCGGCATGCGCGCCATGGTTCCGTCTTCATCCATGATTTCACAGATGACACCGGCCGGTTTCAACCCGGCCATACGCGCCAGGTCGACCGAGCCTTCGGTCTGACCGACACGGACCATCACGCCGCCCTCACGGGCGCGCAACGGGAAAATGTGACCGGGACGGACGAGATCGCTCGGCTTGGCGTTGTCCGCTACCGCGGTGTGAATGGTTCTGGCACGGTCGGCGGCCGATATGCCGGTCGTCACGCCGCAGCGGGCCTCTATCGATACGGTGAACCCGGTCTGAAAGGCCGAGGTGTTGTTGTCGACCATCATCGGCAGATCGAGCTTGTCGATCATCGCGTTCGACATGGCCAGGCAAACCAGGCCACGCCCGTATTTTGCCATGAAATTGATGGCCTCGGGCGTCACCTTCTCGGCCGCCATGCACAGGTCGCCTTCGTTTTCACGGTCTTCGTCATCTACCAGAATAATCATCCGACCGGACTTTATTTCTTCGATGGCTTTTTCGATTTCAAGAATTGGCATCTTGACGCTCACTCCTTTTGAGCCTGACGGTAAAGCAGAAGAAGCGATCCGGACCCGGCAGGTTCGCCCAGGCCACAGAGAACTCCATTTGTTTGCTACAGGTAACCTTTTTTGGATATATAATCATCGTCAACGGTCTCGGACCGCTTTGCTGGTGCGGTTTTTTCGGTTTTTCTTCTAGAGAAAAACCGCTCGACATATTTGCCGATCATGTCGGTTTCGATGTTGACTGCGGCACCGATTCTTTTAAGCCGCAGGGTCGTTGCCAGCCATGTGTGCGGAATGATGCTGACCTCGAACCAGTCTGTGGTGAACCGGTTGATGGTCAAGCTGATGCCGTCCACTGCCACCGATCCTTTCTCGATCATGTACCGGGAAAGTGACGCATCGGCGCCGATGGTGAGGATGGTGGCGTTTGCTTTTGTGCCGCTAGCCTTTATGATCCCGATTCCGTCGATGTGACCCGAAACCAGGTGGCCGTCGAGGCGATCGGAAAAACGCAGGGCCCGTTCGAGATTGACCCGCTCACCGGCCCGCGCCGTGCCGAAGGTCGTGCGGTCGATCGTCTCGGGGGACACATCGGCCTCAAAGCGTTTGCCGGATATCATTACGGCCGTCAGACAAGCGCCGCTGACGGCGATGCTGTCACCGACCCGGGTTCCCTCCAGCGCATAGTCCGCCGTGATCGCCAGACGCCGGGCCTGACCGATGGAGCGAATGGCAGTGATGCTCCCCATTCCTTCTATAATGCCGGTGAACATAAGTTTAAAAACTAAACTGATCGGTTCAGGGTTCAGGGTTCAAGGTTAAAAGGTTATAAATACTGATTTCATTAATTTTATACACCATTGTTTGGATTGGCCACTTTAACCCATTGGGTGAAACGGTTTTATAAACACCATGAAGCCAGAATTATTTAGATATGAGCTGTTTAAGGGCTTTTAAACCCAGAACGTTTAATCCCGCCTGGGCGGGAAACCGCTCAATCTATGTAAAATAAG
>JBDNAO010000524.1:0-4929 GCA_039768375.1 Desulfobacterales bacterium
ATTCACTCCGCGGGTGTGCCTCGAGATGAAAGTACTCATGACGCTGGCCCGCATCATCGACACAACTAACGAGTGGATCGGACGGGGAGTCGCCTGGGTGACTTTGGGCCTCGCGCTGGTGGTTTTCACCGATGTCGTGATGCGTTACCTCTTCAACATCAGTTTCGTCTTCACCCAGGAGCTCGAGTGGCACCTGTTCGCCTTTATTTTTCTGATCGGTGCCGGCTACACGCTTCTGCAGGACGGTCACGTGCGGGTCGACATCATCTATCAGCGCCTGACAGCAAAAGGCCGGGCCTGGATCAACCTGATCGGCGTTCTGTTTTTTCTGTTTCCCGGCTGCATCCTGATCATCCTGACTTCGTGGAAATTTGCGTATACTTCCTATGCCATGCTGGAAGGATCTCCGGATCCCGGCGGCATTCCGTACCGCTTTGTCGTTAAAAATCTGGTTCCGATCGGATTCAGCCTTCTCTGCCTTCAGGGGATGTCGCTCGGCATCCACAGTCTGCTTCAACTCCTCGGGATCGAATCGGTTAAGGAGGAGGGCGCCTGATGGAATATCTCCCGGCATGGATGTTCCTGGCGCTGACGATTGTACTGATGGCCGGCTTTCCGGTCACTTTTACGTTGATGGGGACCGCCCTGGTATTCGGACTGATCGGCTTCGGCTGGTCGTTTTTCAACCTGCTGCCCCTGCGGATCTGGGGCGTGATGACCAACGTGACCCTGATCGCCGTTCCCCTGTTCGTCTTCATGGGCGTCATGCTGGAGCGCTCCGGCCTGGCAGAAGACCTGCTCGACACCATGGGCCTTTTGTTCGGCCGATTGCGCGGCGGGTTGGCCATATCCGTCATCGTGGTCGGCGCGCTGCTCGGTGCATCAACGGGAATTGTGGGTGCCACGGTGGTGACCATGGGGCTGCTGGCAGTGCCCACCATGCTGCGGCGCGGCTATCAGAAGGAGCTGGCCACCGGCACGGTGTCGGCTTCCGGAACCCTGGGTCAGATTATACCGCCGAGTATCGTCCTGGTGCTCATCGGCGATATCGTCGGGGTTCCCGTCGGTGACCTTTTCATGGGCGCCGTCCTGCCGGGAATGGTCCTGGTCGGATTGTTCATCCTCTACATTGTGATTATCTCGATCCTCAAGCCAGAGTACGCCCCGGCCATTCCGCGGGAGGAGCTGGCCGCGATTTCTCCAAAACAGATGGCCCTTAGAGTCATGAAGGCACTGGTGCCGCCCCTGGCTCTGATGCTCTTCGTCCTGGGCTCGATTTTCGCAGGCATCGCCTCGCCGACAGAGGCCGCCGCCGTTGGGGCCGTCGGCTCCACCATGCTGACAATTGCCAACCGAAAATTCAACCTGACCATCTTGCGCGAAGTGATGCAGACCACCGTCAGGTTGACCTGCATGGTCTTTATCATCCTGTGCGGCGCGGCGGCCTTCGGACTGGTTTTTCGCGGCCTGGGGGGCGATGGTCTCGTGCGCGAATTTCTGGGAGGCCTGGCCGCCGAATATTCTCACAATGTGGTTCTGGCCATCGTCATGGGGCTGATTTTTTGCATCGGTTTCTTCCTCGATTTCATCGAGATCACCTTTATCCACGTTCCGGTGCTGGCCCCCATTATGATCGACTTCGGCTACGATCCGCTCTGGTTCTGCGTTTTACTTGCGGTCAACCTGCAAACATCGTTTTTGACGCCGCCGTTCGGCTTTTCGCTGTTCTACCTAAAAGCGGTGACGCCGCCTGAAATCACCACCGGTCACATATACCGCGGCATCATCCCGTTTGTCCTATTCCAGCTCATCGGCCTGCTGATCATCGTCTTTTTCCCGAAGCTGGCGACCTGGCTGCCACACGTCATTTTTGGATCTTGACCTCGCGGTCGCCGAACTATAAGGACGGCTATGTAGGCAAGGGGTTGTATCGTGAACCGAATCGTGTTTTTAATCCAGTTTTCACCATGTTGGAAACCTTCAGATTGAATTTGTTCAATAAGGGCGGAGGGGGACACCTCTCGCCGATTTTGTTGTGCAATCTCACCCATTGACAGAAGGAGGATACAGATGAAGCGACGTGATTTTCTGAGAAAAGCCAGTATCGGCGCTGCGGCTGCCGTGGCGGCCACTGCCGGCATCTTAGGTTGTGGCAAAAAAGAAGAAGAAAAGAAGGAAGCGGCAGCCCCGGCGGTCATCACTGAAAAGAAATATGAATGGAAGATGGTGACCACCTGGCCGCCTAAACTGCCGGTGCTCCAGGATGGCTGCGAACGGCTGGCAAAACGGATCGGGGAAATGTCAGACGGGCGCATCAACATCCAGGTTTTTGCTGCCGGCGAGCTGGTCCCGGCGCTGGAAAGCTTCCAGGCCGTTTCCGACGGAACCGTTGAGGTGGGCAGCGGCGCCAGCTACTACTGGGCCGGCAAGGAACCAGCGACCCAGTGGTTTGCGGCGGTGCCTTTCGGCATGAACGCGCAAGGTCTCTCTGCTTGGTTTCACGGTGGTGACGGCTTGAAATTGTGGGAAGAGTGCTACGCGCCTTTCAACCTGGTGCCGCGTCCCGGCGGATCCACCGGTGTGCAGATGGGCGGGTGGTTCAACAAGAAAATCGACACCATCGACGACTACAAGGGCCTCAAAATGCGCATCCCGGGCTTGGGTGGCAAGGTCGTGGCCAAGGCCGGCGGGACCGTCGTGCTGCTTCCGGGAGGTGAAATCTTCACCTCCCTGGAGCGCGGCGTAATCGATGCGACTGAATGGGTCGGCCCGCTGCACGACCTGCGGATGGGTTTCTGGGAAGCGGCCAAGTACTACTATTACCCCGGCTGGCACGAACCCGGAACCTACCTGGAATACTTTTTCAATAAAAAGGCTTATGAGTCACTGCCCAAGGACCTGCAGCACATTGTCGATGCGGCCTGCCAGGAGACCGAACACTGGGTCCTGGCCCAGTTCGATGCCCAAAACGGTGCCGCCCTGCAGGAATTGATCACCAAACACAATGTGCAGCTGATCCAGTTCCCGGCTGACGTCCTTAACGCCCTGCGCAAGCTGTCTGACGAAGTGGTTGCCGAAGAGGCCGCCAAGACGCCTATGGCCACGAAAGTGAACGATTCCTTCACGAAATTTGCCAAAGCCGTGGGCACCTGGGGAACGATTTCGGAAAAAGCCTACTACAACGTTATTCAGCCGGAATACCTTTTGAAGAGTTAGGGGGACCTCCGGTTCGTGGTCGGTGGCGGAACCGCCTGCCTCCTCCGACATTATGGTTTATGCGCCAGCCGGCTCTGCTGGACCGGCTGGTTTTTTTCTTGGAGTTAAAACTGACTATGATTCCTGATATTAATAATATCCTCTATGCCACGGACCTGTCGGAAAGCGCCCGTTTCGCGTTCGGATATGCCACGAGTCTGGCCAACCGGTACAACGCGCAGATGACGATCCTGCACGTCCTGGAGGAACTGTCACCGACCACCATGCTCTTGATCGGCGACATCGTCGGTGAAAAACGCTTGTCGTCCCTCAGAAGTGAAAAGCAGCAGGAGGTCATCGCTTCCATTCAAAAGCGACTGGAAGATTTCACGGCGACATTCTGCCGTGAAACGCCGCAGTGCCCCTTCACCGTGAATCAGATCATCGTGGAAACCGGGCATCCGGTGGGCCGCATTATCGCGACCGCAGAGAAAATCGACGCCGATATGATCGTCATGGGGTCTCACGGGCAGGGGATGCTGGAGCAGGTGGTGATCGGCAGTACATCGCGCCGGGTCCTAAGGCGCTGCAAGAAACCGGTGTTGGTCATCCGCCTGCCCGAAAAAGGGCAGTCCAACCAATAGGACAAAACCGGTAAAACGGGGACGATCAGCTAAATGGTTCGAGTGTTGTGTTATCTTTGAAGTGTCTCGACTGCCTTGAACGACGCAATTGAACGCATATAAGGTTCCCGGTTCAAGCCCTGAAATCTGAAATCTAAACCAACACTGCCGATGGTCATTGTTATGGGCACAGGCTTGAAATATCGAGCAGCGGGCGACAATGTATAAGACAATTTATGTGTGACTAGTCACTATCGGTTCTCTGTGACCCTTTACCCAGCGTAATCCATAGAACTCTCATTTTCAACGAGGCTGCAATGGCTCGATGTGCCAACCGGCAATCCTTGATCTCCGGGTCTCTCTGAGGGTCTGTCCACTGGAATCTCCTGGACTTTTTCCAGCTTGCGTGAAATGACCCGCGTTCGAACCTGAGCGCTGTCGATGGTGTTGCTGGCCTCCTGAAGTTTTTTCTTGGTCCGCGCCAGCACGTCGCCGAACTTGCCGAACTCGGTCTTGACCATCCCCAAAAGCTGCCACACTTCGCTGGAGCGTTTTTCGACCGCAAGGGTTCTGAACCCCATTTGCAGGCTGTTGAGCAGCGCCGCCAGCGTCGTCGGACCGGCAACCACCACGCGGTATTCACGTTGTAGAAAATCGCACAGCCCCGGTCGTCGCAGCACCTCGGCATATAACCCTTCGACCGGCAGAAACATGATACCGAAATCGGTCGTGTGCGGCGGGTCGATGTATTTTTCGCGGATGAATTTGGCCTCGGCTTTGATGCGCGCCTCCAGGCTGTGGATCGATTTTTCAGCCTGCTCCTTTTCGGCGGCCTCCTGGGCATCCACCAGCCGCTGGTAATCCTCCTGGGGAAACTTCGCATCGATCGGAAGCCACACCACCTCGGATCGGTCGTCACCCGGTCCCGGCAGGCGCACCGCATATTCGACCCGCTCGTTGCCGTTCTTGCGGGTGGCCACGTTGACATCGTACTGGTCCGGTGTCAGGATCTGTTCGAGGATGGCACCGAGCCTGATTTCACCCCAGGTGCCGCGGGTCTTGACGTTCGTGAGCACCTTTTTCAGGTCGCCGACCCCCACGGCCAGGTTGC
>JBDNAO010000525.1:0-3945 GCA_039768375.1 Desulfobacterales bacterium
CTTCGGCTCGAGATGCTGCAGACCTTTTATGTCATAAATCGGCTTGAAAAACGAAGGTATATACACCCCATCTATTTCTGACCATTGTCGCATCAGCGCCTGCCGAGATTTTCGACCGTCTTTTTTCCATGCCAACCATTTCTCGACCATGGCGATAACGGCGGCCTCGCCGTCTCCGATGAGCATCGCGTCAAAAAAATCGGCCACCGGTTCCGGATTGCAGGTACACGGGCCACCGGCAATGACCAACGGCTCATCTTCCTGTCGATCAGCGGTCAGGAACGCAATGTTTGACAGATCGAGCATCGTCAGGATGTTGGTGTAATTCAGTTCATAGAGCAGACTGAAACCGATGATATCGAACTTCCGCAGGGGTATCCCTGACTCAAGGCTTGTGAGAGGACGGCCCAAAGTCCTGAGGCGAGCTTCCATGTCGACGCCCGGAGTAAAAACCCGTTCGGCAACGGTATCGGGTCTCTGGTTGAGAATATGATAGAGTATCTGCATCCCGAAATGGGATGTACCGATGTCATAAAGATCGGGAAAAGCCAGGACGGCATGCAGGTCGACCCGGCTGTGGTCCTTATGGACGGCATTGGTCTCGATCCCCAGATATCGGCTTGGATGCTCGATCCCGGCTAAGAGATCTTGAATGGATGGTTCAGCCATGATAATGAATTCTCCTTGCTACCTGAACTGCGGTAAGAGTCGATGATTTGCACTCTTGGGGTTCATAAAAATCAAGTACACGATTTTGGGCGTTGAGACGCCCGTCCGGCAAGGCGCGAAACCGTAGGAATATCGGGATATTCCGGTTTTTCGCACCGGCAGCCGGACGGGATGCATCGGCGTCCAGAACGTGACGTTATTTTAAGCTGAGCCCTTAGGCCGCCGCTTACCGCAAACCGTTTCAGTAAGGTTGACATGTTCGGTTCAAATTCGACACGTCGTCCCTTAAGCGATGCAAATACCACCTTCAACCGTCGGAGTTGACAATGCGAGGCTACCACCGCGGAATAACCGTATTTCTTTTTGGAATGATCGCATCATTTTGTTTCGGTTGTTTATACGCTGTGAGCCCATGCGTCGCTTATGATCGTGAAGGTCCCGTTGTAAAGGCCGTTCGCGCGGTGAGCCCGGCAGTGGTTAACATAAGTTCAGTCATATCCGCCCGCAAGCGATCCGGACCCTTTTCAAGTTTCGGTCTTAATCCGTTTTTTGACTCTTTTTTCAAGGACTTTTTCGATCCCTATCTCGAGCGACAACCCGAAAGAAACACCCTGGGCTCAGGGGTCATCCTCGACGGAAAACGCGGTCTGATCATCACCAATGCCCATGTGATCGCCAATGCCGGAACGATCAAAGTGACACTTCGGGACGAAAGAGAGTTCGAGGCCGAGATTGTCGGTGCCGACCCTGATTTCGACCTGGCAGTCCTGCGCATTCAATCGAAAGCGTTGCTGCCGGAGGTCAAAATGGGCAGCAGCGACGATTTAATGATCGGTGAAACCGTCATCGCCATCGGTAATCCCTTCGGATTTTCTCACACCGTCACCACCGGTGTGATCAGCGCAATCGATAGGAGTATTCGCACCGACGATCGCGTGTTCCACGAATTTATTCAGATCGATGCTTCCATCAATCCCGGCAACAGCGGGGGACCACTGCTGAACATCAACGGTGAACTGATCGGTATCAACACCGCCATTTATGCCAAGGCCCAGGGAATCGGATTCGCGATTCCGATCAGCAAAACCCGAAAAATCATTTCCGATCTCATCGCTCACGGCGAGGTCATCGAGCCATGGATTGGGATTATCGTTCAGAACATCGATGCCGGCCTGGCCCGGTATCTGAACGTTCCTACCAAATCGGGCGTGTTGGTCAGAACGGTCGAAAATGGCAGCCCGGCCGCCAAGGCCGGGACCCGTGAGGGGGATATCATCTTGGCCTTGGATAACCGCAAAATCGCCTCAGAAGATGAATTTCAGAGTACCATGCGGAATTATTCCGTTGGAGACAAATTGAATCTAAAGCTTCGGCGCAACGCCGAATCGCTGACCCTATCCGTTGTGGCCGGTCAATTTCCTATGCAAAAGGCCTCTGCGCTCGGCTACCGTCTCCTGGGAATCCGGACCGAGGACTTAACACCCGGCAGCCGGGTCCGTTTTAATATCGCTGCGGACTCGGGCGCATTAATCTCCGAACTAAACCCGCAGAGCTATCTGGCGCAAATCGGTGCCAGAATCGGTGACATCATTCGGCGGATCAATGAGGTGCCGATCAATAGCAGCAAAGATTTCAATGAGGCAATCGTCAAGTACCGCCACAAGAAATCAATCATCGTATTGCTGCAACGCGGAGATCAAGGATATTACATCACTCTTGAATTATAGTCACGGCGCGGTGTTAATGATGTCTTCAGCGCTGCAACCAATCAGTCGGGACATATTTCCATGAAACGCTCGAAAATCGTCCATCTTCTGGCTTCTCAAAAATCGGCCGACAGTGTCTTGATTAAGGGCTGGCTGCGCACCCGGCGGGATTCCAAGGGTTTTTCCTTCCTGGAAGTCAATGACGGATCCTGTCTGCGCAACATCCAGGTCATCGCCGATGAAAAACTGGAAAACTACTCCGATATCAAACAACTCTTGACCGGTTCGGCCCTGGCGGTCAGCGGTAAACTGGTGGCCTCGAGCGGAAGCGGTCAGAGTTGGGAGATACAGGCGCAAGAGATCGCGGTCATCAGCGGTGCTCCCGACAGCTATCCGCTGCAGAAAAAGCGGCACAGCGACGAATTTTTGAGGTCCATCGCGCACCTGAGACCGAGAACCAACAAGTACGGCGCCGCATTCCGGATTCGGTCCGATCTCTCTTTTGCCGTTCACACATTTTTCAAGGATCGCGGTTTCACGTACATTCACTCACCGGTCATCACCGCTTCGGACTGTGAAGGCGCGGGTGAACTCTTCCACGTGACGGCACTCGATCTGAGTCGCGTTCCGTTGAAAAACGGCCAAACCGACTACGACCAAGACTTTTTTGGCAAAGAAGCCAACCTGACGGTTTCCGGCCAGTTGGCCGCCGAGATGTTTGCGCTGGCGCTGGGCGACGTCTATACCTTCGGTCCTACTTTTCGCGCCGAAAATTCTAACACCCGTCGTCATGCGGCCGAATTTTGGATGATCGAGCCGGAAATGGCCTTCTGTGATCTTCATGGCAATATGGACCTCGGCGAAGAGCTGGTCAAATACCTGGTCACCTTCGTCCTGCAAGAGTGCCGCAACGATCTGGAACTTTTTACCCGTTTCGTCGACAAATCCCTGATGTCGACACTCGATAACATCGCGACCTCTGATTTCGTGCGGTTGCCGTACGCCGAAGCGGTTGAACTGCTGAGCCGGTCGAAACGGAAATTCGAGTACGCGGTGGCCGCCGGTAAAGATTTGCAGTCCGAACACGAACGCTATCTCACCGAAGAACACTTCAAAAAACCGGTCATCGTCCATGATTACCCAAAGGAAATCAAACCGTTTTACATGCGCTTGAACGATGACGGCCGCACTGTCGCCGCCATGGACGTTCTGCTGCCGAGCATCGGCGAAATTATCGGCGGCAGTCAGCGTGAAGAACGCCTGTCGGTTCTCGAATCACGGATGCAAGAGCTGGGAATGCCGCAAGCGCCCTACTGGTGGTATCTCGACTCGCGCCGCTACGGATCGGTTGAACACAGCGGATTCGGCCTGGGTTTCGAACGCTTGCTGATGCTGGTCACCGGCATCGGCAATATCCGCGATGTCATTCCATTCCCACGGACACCCAAGAATATCGATTTCTAATAAGGGGACTGTTTTTATGAAAATCCAATTCATTGAAGCCCGTGATCTACCCGATCTATGGTTTCAAGCCGTTTACCAGATAATTGAAAATGGTAAGAAATTTAAA
>JBDNAO010000007.1:0-3179 GCA_039768375.1 Desulfobacterales bacterium
AGAAGCAATACTGAGGTGGTTCTTTTTATGCCACAATTAAACGAGGAGAAAACCATGCTGAAGATGGGCATCATTACGGGATTTCTGTCCCGCACAAAGGACCGCTTCCACGACTACAACGAACCACTCGAGCTCGAAAAAAAATTCGAGATGATGACCCATATCAGCGGGTACGACGGCGTGGAGATTGTATATCCGTATGAAGTCAACGATGCGGCGCTCACGCAATCGCTGCTGGAAAAGTACCAGTTGAACGTGGCGGCCGTCAACGTCAACGTCAAGGCCGAACCCGAATTCCGCAACGGCGGTTTGACCTCTCACGACCTCGAGGTTAGGCAAAAGGCCGTTCGTTTCATCAAGGAGGCCAAGGACTTTGCGGCGGCCATCGGTGCCGACAAGGTGACCTGCTGTCCCCTTGGAGACGGGTACGAGTTCGCCTTTCAGTATGACTACGCCAAGACCTGGAAATATCTGGCGGAGTGTTTCGGCGAGGCCGGCAACTATAAACCGGAAATGCCGCTTCTTATCGAATACAAGCCCAGTGAGACCCGCGGTCGCTGTTTTCTCGACTCGGCTGCCAAGACCCTTTGCCTGCTCAATGACATCCGCTGTCGGGAGGTGGGTGTGACCCTTGACTTCGGCCATTCCGTGTATGGAAACGAAAACCCGGCCGAGGCGCTCGTGCTACTGGCCGAAAGTTCTTATAAGTATTACATCCACGTCAACGACAACGACGGCCGCTGGGATTGGGATTACTTCTGCGGCACCAAGCATTTTCTCGAATATGTCGAGTTTCTATACTACCTCAAGCGCTACGGCTACGACGACTACTTCACCTCCGACACCTCACCGACCCGCTGGGATATAAAGGGCACTTTTGAGGCCAACAGCCGTCTGACCAACAAGATATGGCAGCGGTTGGACGAAGTGGACGGCGGCAAATTCGCCCGTCTGATGGCCGAGGGGGATTATCTGAAGACCTGGAAATTTATCGAAGCCAATATATTCGGTTACAAATAGAGAGTCGGTGGGCCGGTTTGCCCGTTTGCAAGGTCATCAGAAGATACCTATCAACCGACCAACTGGCCAACTGGCAAACCGATCAATCTAACACAAAGGAGTAAAAATGGCACAGGTTCCGATGTCTGTGGACGAACTCAAGCACATGGCGGCTGCCATCCGCTGCGACATCATCGAAATGATCTGCACGGCCAGCGCCGGTCACCCGGGGGGATCACTTTCCGCAACGGACATTGTGACCGCGCTTTACTTCAGACTGATGCGCCTCGATCCTCAGAACCCCCGCTGGCCGGACCGGGACCGATTCATTTTGTCCAAAGGCCATGCCTGCCCGGTCTGGTATGCCGCATTGGCCGAGCGCGGTTTCTACGACAAATCGCATCTGGGCACACTGCGCCGGCTGGGCAGCATCCTGCAAGGCCACCCGGACATGAACAAGGTTCCCGGCATCGACATGACCACCGGTTCCCTCGGACACGGCCTATCGGTCGGCATCGGCATGGCGTTGGCCGGACGACTTCAAAAGAAAGACTACCACGTCTGGGTGGTCATCGGTGACGGTGAATCCCAGGAAGGATCGATCTGGGAAGCGGCCATGGCCGGCGCTAAGTGGAAGTTGGACAATCTGACCGCCATTCTGGACCGCAATAATCTTCAGAACGATTTTTACGTAGACGACCTCATGCCGATCGAACCGGTAGCCGACAAATGGCGGGCCTTCGGTTGGCACGTGGTGCCGATCGACGGCCATGACATGGCGGCAATCGTGACCGCGCTGGAAGACGCCAAGACGCGAAAAGGGGTGCCGACCATGATCATTGCCCGCACCATTAAGGGCAAGGGCGTATCCTACATGGAAAACGTGTGCGAGTGGCACGGCAAGGCACCCTGCCGGGAAGAAGCGGACAAGGCCCTATGTGAGATCAGGGGAGATCAGGAGGTGCAGCCGTGAACAATAATGCGCTATTGCCTTATCGTCATGTCCGAGCCGAGATCGTTGCGATGCTTTCTGCGGAGAACCTTTTCACCATCGCGGAGGCCGAACCGACACGGGCTTCTTATGCCAGGTCCCTGCTCGAAATCGGTGAGCGCAACCCGATGGTGGTGGTTCTCGACGCCGACGTGTCCAAATCGATTGGGACCAACAAGTTTGCCGAAAAGTTCCCGGAACGTTCTTTCAACTTCGGCATTGCCGAACAAAACATGTTTGCCGCCGCCGCCGGCATGGCGACCACCGGTTTGATTCCATTTGCCACGACGTATGCGGTCTTCGCCAGCCTGCGGGCCCTTGACATGGTGCGTAACAGCATTCACTACCCGCGGCTGAACGTCAAGATTGCCGCCAGCCACAGCGGTATTACGCCCGGTCCGGACGGGGTCACCCATCAGGGTCAGGAGGACCTGTCGATCATGCGGTCGATCGCCAACTCAACCGTGATCGCTCCGGCCGATAACGACACGACGACGCTGGCCGTGGAAGCGGCGGTCGCTTATGACGGGCCGGTTTACCTGAGCTTCACGCGTGATCCGGTGCCGAAGATATTCACTCCGGATTACCCTTTTGAGATCGGCAAGGCCGTGACGGTGCGTGATGGCTCCGACGCGACCATCATCGCCGTGCGAGACCTGACCGCCCATGCCCTGGTGGCTGCAGAAAGACTGGCAGGCCGTGGGGTCGACGTACGGGTGATCGACTGCCACACCCTCAAACCACTGGATGTCAAGTCGGTGCTGCAGGCGGCCGAGGAAACAGGCGCGATCGTGACCGCCGAGAACAACATTTTTTTCGGCGGACTGGGCAGCGCCGTGGCCGAAGTGCTGGTAGAGAATCACCCTGTGCCGATGAAGCGGATCGGCGTGAGGGATACTTTTGCCGAATCAGGTCCGTATCAGGATCTGCTCGACAAATACGGCCTGTCGGCCAGGCATATCGTGAAGGCCGTGGAAGAAGTTTTGGAACGCAAAAAGAGTTAAGGGTTCTGTATTCCTCTCGACATCAGCACAAGATCCGGCGGATTGGAAAATCACCTGAAAGAGAAGCGCGGGGAGACGTAAATGGATTCGAAAAAATGGCGGGTATACAATCCCGAAGGTCATCAACGGGTCGTCGTGACCAAGGAGCTTCCCGGGCAGCGCTGGCTGGATATTTTATCCCGGGC
>JBDNAO010000008.1:0-3173 GCA_039768375.1 Desulfobacterales bacterium
ATGGCCGAGCGGCTGGCCAAGAGGGGCGTCGATGTAGTCGGATATACGGTACCCGGACCCCAGGGCATGTCTCTTTGCAAGCTGGATCATACCCGTAAGGTGCTGACCCAGGACTATGCCGAACCTGTAAAAAAGGCCGGTTCTTTCCTGGTGTTGGGTTGCGGTCAGGGGGTGCACACGGTTATCGATGCCACCGACGGCGGGATGGTGCATCCCGGATGCGACACCATTTTCGGTGGAGAAACCGTGTCTGAAACCGAAATCAACGAATACTGTTCACTTTGCGGCGAATGCATCATCGAGTTTACCGGCGGCCTGTGTCCCATGACCTTGTGCGCCAAGAGCCTGCTCAATGGTCCTTGCGGCGGGGCCGAAAACGGCAAGTGCGAGGTGGACCCGGATCGCGACTGCGGATGGATTCTGATTTACGAACGTCTCAGGAAACTGAACCGTCTTGATTTGCTGCAGCCGTATCAAAAGCCGAAGAACCACGCCAAGTGGAGCCGGCCGCGGAGTCTGAAGGTAAGCCCGCACGAGGCCACGTTCTGTTCCATGGGTGGCAAGATCACCGTTAACAATCAGGATTGATAATCCCGGCGTTGACGCCGTTATGCATGACTTATAAGGAGAACCATCAATGAAATTAGGCGAATTGTTCGATAAGGGCGAGTTTGTGGTAACGGGTGAGGTCGGTCCGGTTAAAGGGGTCATCCCGCGAGACGAAAATTTTGTTCCGTCCTGTGTCAAAGAAGCGAAACATTTGAACGGATGCGTGCACGCGATCAACGTAACGGACAACCAGAGCGCGGTGATGAAACTTGGTTCTTTGGCCGCCTGCGTTCGGTTGAAAAAAAGCGGACATGAACCGATTTACCAGATCACGTGCCGGGACCGGAATCGGATCGCCCTGCAGTCGGAGCTTCTGACCGCTTTTTCACTGGGGGTCGACAATATGCTGCTGCTCACCGGCGACCACACCAACCTGGGTGATCACAAGGAAGCCAAGCCGGTTTTCGATCTCGATTCGGTGCAGCTGGTCAGGATCGCTGCGGGGCTGCAGGCCGGCAAGGACATGGCCGACAATGAGCTGTTGAACGCACCCGATTTTTTCATCGGTGCGGTGGTGAATCCCAACTTCCAGCCACTTGATCTGCAACTGATGAAAATGGGGAAAAAAGTGGAAGCCGGCGCTCATTTTTTTCAGACCCAGGCCATTTACGACGACCGGGTCGTCGATGAATTTGTCGAAAAAGCGGCCCAATTCAACCGTCCCGTCCAGTTGGGCGTCGTCCTTTTAAAATCGCCCCAGATGGGCGCCTATATGAACAAATACGTTTCCGGTATTACTGTTCCTCCGGGATGGATCGATGAAATCGGTTCAGTGGACAAGGGTGACCGCAAGAAGAAAGCGGCCGAAATGATGGGCCGATTCATTAAAAAGCACAAATCCAAATTCCAGGGCGTCCACATTATGCCCCTGGGCTGGAGCGATGTCGTCCCGGATATCCTGGAACAGGCCGAGATACAAATTAAACACAATTAAACGTTCCGGATTCGGAAACTGACATCTTGCGAGGTTTATCATGTTGAATGTGATCCATGCGTCTGTGGAAGAAAGAGTCGAAACGCTCGAACAACGGATAGTGCATCTGGAAGGCGAACTGCAAACCGTTAAAGAGAACATGCCTGACGATCAGCTTTCGATGGTCGTCTTCAGCGGAGATCTCGATCGGATTCTGGCCGCCTTTATCATCGCCACCGGTGCAGCGGCGATGTACGAGAGAGTCGTCATGTTTTTTACCTTCTGGGGAACGTCGGTATTGCGGGATCTGAAAAAGATCGTGACCAAAAAAGATCTGACCGCCAGATTGTTTGGTCAGATGCTGCCGAAAGGCGCCGGACAATTGAAACTTTCGCAGATGCACATGGCCGGAGTCGGTACCCAAATGCTCAAGTCCCTGATGAAAAAGAAGGGTGTGATGTCACTTGAAGATCTCATGAAAACGGCGGCTGAATTCGGTGTCGAGATCATTATCTGCGAAATGTCAATGGATCTGATGGGCTTCAGCATGGACGAATTCATCGATTATCCTAATGTTTCGGTGGCCGGGGCGGCCAGTTTCCTTGGCGAAGCCGCTAACAGCAAAGTGACGCTTTTCATATAGTTTCCGTCCATAAATGGCCCTTTCCCGCAATTTCAGCGTCAATCGGCGGAATCGCTTGTGCGGCATACAGGAGTATGCCTCCGCGCAATGTCGCCTATTTCCTTAAACTTGCGGAAAATTGCACATTTCTGGATCGGAAACTATTTAGTGTCCTTAATGCAACAGCGGATGGACACTATATAATTTTATCGGATTGCATGTTTCCTGGTGAATGTGTTAGTGGCCATTATATTTTTTTTATCTTTCAACCCGACTGCATGAGGAGACGACCAGATGACCAACAACGTCGTGATCGCGTTGTCCTGCGGTACGAATGACACCAACCGCGCCACCCGCGCCATTCACCTGGCCACCATCGCCCACAAGGAAGGCAAGAACACCACGCTTTTTCTGCTGGATGAAGGGGTATACCTGGCCAAAGAGGGTATCATCACGCACGTGCGGGCTGCCACCGGCGATGTGGCCGATGACCTGCTGGCGTATCTCCAGGCCCACGACGTGCCGATTTTGGTCTGCACCCCCTGCGCCAAAGCGCGGCAGATCAAGGAAGAGGATCTGATCGAAGGGGCCCGCATGGCCACTGCGGCCGAATTCATCAACCTGTCCTGCGATGCCGCCGTCATCAGTCTGTAGTAAAAATTCGGTTCCGGGTTCAGGGTTAAAGCCCGCCCTGGCGCAACGGGACGTGGCTATAGAATTATTTGCATATTATCTAAACGTTGCTTTCCATCACCACATCTTTTAAAGCCGGGTCTGGGCCAGGGGTTTAAAAGTTATAATCGTTGATTTCCGTAACTTTATACTCCATAGAATTTTCATGTCCCGTGGCGGCCCGAAGGACCATGAGCGTTTAAGGGCCGCGGCAAGAAATAATTACACATCTTGCTTGTTTTTTGGCCCGTCTACCGCGTTACATCCACCAACACATACCCGATATACGCCGGCGGATGTGCCTTGTAAACGAACCAAAATTCTGCGCAATCTTGTGTAATTATTTCTCGCCGAGAC
>JBDNAO010000109.1:0-7523 GCA_039768375.1 Desulfobacterales bacterium
AACTGATCCTGCAGCTCCTGCTTTCCTCGGGCAATCACAACTGCGCCGTGCGCGGTTCCGACGGACAGGACTGGACCCAGTTTCAACTCAACGTTCAGAAGGACGACGGCAGTCAGGAACTTTGCCCTGTCTGGGGTGATTGCCGGCTACAAGACCTGGCCTACCGCTACCAGGTATCCGGCGAGCGTTTTGCCGCCACCGATACGCCCTATCCGATGGAGACCGTCAACCCGTTCATCGTGAGGGATTTTTCCCGTTGTATCCAGTGTGGGCGGTGTGTTCAGGCCTGCAACGAGGTTCAGGTCAACAACGCCATTCACTTCGGGTTCCGGGGCGCACGCACCAAGATCGTTGCTGCCGGTGACCGGCCGCTGAAAGATTCAGACTGCGTGTTTTGCGGTGAGTGCGTCCAAGCCTGCCCGGTGGGGGCGCTGGTCGAGAAAGACGTGCGCTACAATGTCCGCCCCTGGCAGACCAAGAAAGTCCGCACAACCTGCAGTTACTGCGGGGTCGGCTGCCAGATGCATCTGCACGTTCAGGACAACCGGGTGGTCAAAGTCACCGGTGTCGAAGAGGCGATGCCGAATTACGGTTCACTGTGCGTCAAGGGGCGCTTCGGCTTCGACTTCATTCACTCACCCGAGCGCCTGACCGCGCCGCTCATCAGGGAAAACGGCGCATTCCGGGAGGCGAGCTGGGACGAGGCCCTGGATCTGGTGGCGGACAGGCTGGACAAGATCAAAGAAGCGCACGGACCCGACAGCCTCGGCGTACTGACTTCAGCACGGATCACCAACGAGGAGAATTACATCGCCAACAAATTTGCACGGGCCGTCCTCAAGACCAATAACATCGATCACTGCGCGCGTCTCTGACACAGCTCCACCGTGGCCGGTCTGGCCGCAGCGTTCGGAAGCGGTGCCATGACGAACACCATCGGGGACATCGAGGACGCCGACGTGATTTTGGTGACCGGCTCCAACACCACCGAGAATCATCCGGTACTCTCCCGACATGTCAAACGGGCGGTCTCTTACAGGGGCGCCAAGCTGATCCTGGTCGATCCGCGGCGCATCAAGCTTGCCGCATTCGCCCATAAGTGGCTGCGTCAGAACCTGGGTTCCGACGTCGCCTGGATCAACGGCATGATGCACGTGATCATCGCCGATGACTTATACGACAAGACCTTTGTGGAGAAACGCACCGAGGGCTTCGAGGAGCTGAAGAAAATCGTCTCCAACTACACACCGGACTATGTCGAGAGCATCACCGGCATTCCGGCCGAGGAATTGGCCGCGGCCGCCCGGATCTACGCCACTGCGAAGGCCGCCAGCATCCTCTACTGCATGGGCATTA
This sequence comes from Desulfobacterales bacterium, assembly GCA_039768375.1. Classification (GTDB taxonomy): domain Bacteria; phylum Desulfobacterota; class Desulfobacteria; order Desulfobacterales; family SG8-13; genus JARFQH01. The sequence goes on from JBDNAO010000109.1 coordinate 1,357, forward strand.
CCCAGCACAGCCACGGAACGGACAACGTCAAGTCCCTGGCCAACCTGGCCATGCTCTGCGGTCACATGGGCAAGCCCGGTACCGGTGTCAACCCCCTGCGCGGTCAGAACAACGTCCAGGGGGCCTGTGACATGGGCGGACTGCCCAATGTGTATACTGGCTACCAGCCAGTGAGCGACCTGGCCATCGCCAAGAAGATGGAGGAGGCCTGGGGTGTGAAAGACCTGCCGACAAAGCCGGGCCTGACCGTCACTCAGATGATTCCGAAGGCCCACGCCGGCGAGCTCAAGGCGCTATACATCATTGGGGAAAACCCGCTGGTGTCGGACCCCGATTTGAACCATGCCGAGGCCTCCATCAAGCACCTCGACTTCCTTGTGGTCCAGGACATCTTCTTGACCGAAACCGCCCAGCTGGCCGACGTGGTCCTGCCGTCGAGATGTTTTGCGGAAAAAAACGGCACCTTCTCCAACACCGAACGGCGGGTGCAGCTGATCCGCAAGGCGGTCGAGGCCCCCGGAGAGTGTAAGGACGACTGGCAGATCCTGTGCGACATTGCCACCCGCATGGGAACGCCCATGGCTTACGCCGGCAGCCGGGAGATTTTCGAAGAGATTGCCCGGGTCACCCCCTCCTATGCCGGGATTACCTACGACCGCAGTGCAGTCGAGGGATTGCACTGGCCGTGCCCGACACCGCAGCACCCGGGCACACCTATCCTTCACCGTGAACAGTTCACCCGCGGGCGGGGGCTGTTTCACGCCATCGACTACACGCCACCGGCCGAACAGACCGACGACGAGTACCCGCTGTACCTGACCACCGGCCGAGTGCTTTACCACTACCACACCGGCACCATGACCATGAAGACTGCGGGTCTCAACGAAAGGGTCCCCGAGTGCTTTGTTGAAATTTCGCCCAAGGATGCCGCCCTTTACGACCTGACGGATGGTGCCGAGGTCGAGATCGCCTCCCGGCGCGGCAAGATCAGGGCCAAGATCCAGGTGTCCCCCAAGGCGGTGAACGGAACGGTCTTTATTCCCTTCCACTTTGCCCAGGCGGCCGCCAACCGGTTGACCAACGCCGCGCTCGATCCCGTCTCCAAGATCCCGGAGTACAAGGTCTGCGCGGTCAAGCTCTCCCACGCGGCGTAAGTCGGTGTGAAGGGTAAAGATACGGGACCTGTTTTATAACCTCGGTGAATACCAACTAAAAAGCCCGACATTTTTGCGTAGTGTCGGGCTTAGTTTTAGTTAATTTTCAAATGTTGACCAGGTGAACAACAGCATTGTTGGTCCAGTGAACTCTCACGCCGGTAGACCAAATCTTTTACGCACCTCTTTGACGTCTATGGTTCGCCCCTCATCACTGTCTTTTATTCCGACATCAACGGCCTGCCGGATATAAATTCGGTACATCACATCTTCCCAGGTTGCACTTTTGGGCAGATCGTCCACGAGCCGACGGGTTTGATCTTTTAAAACTAATCCATACCCTGGCGTGGCTGAGCCTGCTCTGATGTGACGTCATTTTTTGTGCTTTAACGATTTTATTACTTCACGCAACACCCGGACATCTTCCTGATGGCGGGGATGGTCTATTCGGCGTTTGATACGGATCAGGTCGTTGAGGCTGATCCAGTTGGCCTCAATGCGACCGTATTGTCCTCGAATCCGATTCTTCCATGCGGTTTTGAATTGAACCCCGGGAATGTTGCGAAGCAAATTGATCCGATCGGGCGCAACACCCAGCTAAAGAATTTCCAGACGATTTTGATACTCTAATAGATGGGGACTGCCAAATTCGGTCAATGCTTTGTTGGCTCGATACACGTCTTCGGCTGCTGGATCGATCCACAAATCTATATCTTTGGTATATCGAGGCTTAGCATGATAAATGAAGGCCAATTCGCCGATGATCAGATACCGGACCGCATGCTGTTCCAGCATGTACAGTATGTCTTCGAAGTCCTGAACCGTATCCATGCTTCAATCCTCGAACACATTCATGCCGAAAGGTCGATGGGCTTTCCGCACTTTCGCGATGTCTTTGCGGATGGCGACCAGTGCGGAAAGGCGTTGCTGGGGTGTCTGACTTTGCCAGAACGCCAGATCCCAGGCTTCGGCATCCTGGAACGATTTGGCCCGATAAGCAACGATGCGTGCTTTTCGTTTGGCGGCTCGTTCGCGAATTCCCATGGTAAACTCTTCAGCTAAACCCCGTGCAAGTATCTAACACTTTGAGTTTAAACCAAAATATACGCTGAAATGTAACGGCGGTCAAGCATATCCGGGTTAATGAGAAGTTGGAGACTTGGGGGACTTGGCTAGACTCTGGGACGTATTTAAATTAATTAAGAATGTCCCTATGTTTCCAGGCCGCACTTGCCCTTTGGTTGAGTGTGCAAACTAAAACTCGACCGGTTTGACCCGCTTCCGGCCTATCAGACCTTGATGGTGGCTATCCCGATGTCCTGGGTTGCTTCTTTACCGTTGGATGAGACGACCAACAGCGTATATTTGCCGATTGTGATCACGTCCTTGCCGCTCAGGAGAGCCTGGGTAACTTTTTTATCGTTCAGCAAGGTGCCGTTGGTGCTTTTAAGATCCTCGAGAACATACCGGCCTTGCTTTTTGACGATTCTGGCATGTTTTTTTGATATTCCCAAGTTGTCGATGGGCACATCATTGTTCTTGTTGCGCCCGATGGTGACGACCGGCTTATCGATTTCGAAGGTCTTAAGCTCCGCGTCTTTGAGTTTCAGCAAAATTTTCAGCATTGGTTTTTCCCCTTTCCAAGATGGCGTGTATCGGTCTGCTGCAGACGATGTTCAAATCCGAGTTAAGTTGACCTGCTAAGTTTATGATTAGCTTAGGCGATGAATTGCCCCGGCAGAATTCATGCTTCGGTTATTACTATCGGTCGGTGCGAGGCTTTTCTTTACCGATTTTTACATCCACCGACGGATTGTTTATTCAGTTTAACATCTCCCTGCAGGCCCGAATATCGTTGACCACCTGAGAAGCGCTTCGCGGTCGCTTGGAAACGCCTTTCGCCAGCAGCTTGTCGATGAGCTCACAGCAGCACGGCGGGATTTTCGGGGCGAGATCCTTCAGTGGCGGATAATCGGCGCTGGAGACGGCACGCAGCAGCGCTTCGATGGTTTCACCCGTGAACGGCCTTTTGCCGGTCAGCAATTCGTAAAGCACAATTCCCAGCGAAAAAAGGTCCGAGCGGCCGTCCACTTCTTTGCCGGCGATCTGCTCAGGGGACATGTAGCTGGGCGTGCCGAATATGACGCCCGTCTGGGTTTTGGATGATGAGATCACCCGGGCAATGCCGAAGTCGGCCACTTTGATTTGCGAATTTCCCTGAAGAATAATATTGGCGGGCTTGATATCACGATGGACCACTTGACGTTTATGGGCGTACCCAAGGGCTTGCGCCACTTCGGCGGCGATATCCAGAACCCGTTTAACCGGCAGCATGTCCCCGTTCCGGCAATAGTGGGTCAGGTCCTTGCCGTTGAGCAGTTCCATGGCGATGTAGGCGATATCGTGATCTTCGCCCACGTCATAGATGGTGACGATGTTCGGGTGCGATAGTTTTCCGGCGGCTTCGGCCTCGCGAAAAAATCGTGATTTGACGTCGGCCAAGTCATTAGGGTTGATTTCGTCGTAACTGATCGTTTTAACAGCCACATCCCGATTGATACTGGGATCTCTTCCAAGGTAAACCGTTCCCATGGCGCCTTGCCCCAGCACTTTCAAAATTTCATAGCGACCGAGGGTGGGGTGGGTCGTCCCGTTTTCAAGAAATATAGCGGTTTTCTTGGCCGAATCTGCCGCGGGCATCACCAGCGCTTTCTCAAGCGTCAGCAGTTTTTCTATCCGCTCTTTGATATCCTTGAGTGCTCCGCCCTTGAGAATATGGTGGTAGACGGCCAAGGCTTTGTTGAACATCCGTTTGCGTTCAAAGTCCAACCCCAAATTATACAGCAGTTCCCGCACGGATTTGTCCTCAATCGGGCATTTGACGAATTTTTCAAAGGCCATATCCAACATGCCTTGCCCTTGCAGGGCCAAGCCCAGACTTTTATTCAGTTCGGCATGTTCAGACTGCTTTTCGTACCGGCGCCGGGTGAGACTTGTAAGGGTGAAGCCGATCATTGCAAGCGCCATTGGAGCGAGGATTTTCAGCCAGATGCCCTTGGTGAAAAACAGGAACCCGCTCGTTGCGATCCAGGTCAGCAAAAAGAGGCCCAGAATAAGAGCGCCAATCCGCGGACTGACCCTGGGAATGACCAACCAGAGAAAGACACCAAAATACAGCAATGCCGCAATTTCTAGAAAAAATACCCAGTCGGGTCTCGAGATATACGCTCCGTTGATTATGTTTTCCACCGCACTGGCTTCGATGTCTAAAGCGGAAGCCGCGGAGGTAAACGGCGTTTTAAAGTGCGGTGACCACTCTTCGGCTGTGAGGCCGAGCAAGACGACCTTATGGCGGAAGAATTCGGCCGGTATTTTTTCGTTGATGACATCGATAAATGAAAACCGCTGAAGGTTGGCGTTGGGACCGCTGAAGTCGATGAACATGTGGTAATTTTTATCGGTGGGAATTTGCAGCTTTTTTAAATCCAGTCCGGCATCGGTGGCTTTTAAATCCCTCAGCGGTATGCCCCGATATTTGCGCGCCACCTGAAGGGCAAAGGCCGGGAATTTCCGGTCCTGATACCGTATCAGCAAGGGTATTCTGCGAACGATGCCGTCTGCCTCGGAGAGCAGGTTCATATGTCCTACGGCGCCGGCTTTCCGCGACAGCTCATCGTAGGGTTCGCAGAGCTGCCCGGCGACGATCCGTCGTTGCCGTAACACCTCCCCGATCTGCCCGAATCCATTGACCGGTCCCCGCGGTGCATCCGGGACGTTTTTTGGATTAACCGAATTCATTTGTAACCACTTGGACAGCGAGGCGGGCGGCGATTGATCAGCCGATCGCAGGGCAAATCGAAGTGGCAATATCACATTGTGGGCGGATCGGACCGCTGAAATTAATTGGGTATCGTGGTCGAGCTTTTTTTCAGCTTCGGTGAGAACGGTCTCGATAATGGCAACCGATGGTTTCTTGGCCTTGGAGGGAATTTCGCTCCATCTTTCCTTGATGTCCTGAATTTCCACCAAACCGGGATTCACTTCTTTCGAGGAATATAACAGCGAGATCCCCATGGTGTGGGCGCCATAGTCGGAAAGCCGCTCGATCATTCCGGCAATGTAAGAACGCGGCCAGGGCCAGCTGCCGATACTCCGGATGCTTTTATCGTCGATGGCCAGGATGACGACCGGGGAGGCAGTGGGTCTCTTGCGCAGCCGTGACATCCAATCGTAAATCTTGTATTCCTGAGAGGGCAACGGGTCCGTATCGACGAAGATCTTCCCCAGGATCACCAGCGTGGTCAAAAGAATGATGATTAAAGAGGCTGAATGAAACTTTTTCAATCGCATCATAGTTTATAAAGAGGGATCAGCAAAAAAAAACCGGCGAACATCACCGGTGTCGTGCAGAATTATAGAAAAAAATGGGCGTTATGTCAATAAAAGCCCTGCCGTAGAGATGGTTAGGCTACATTTTAAATAACTGAATTTTTAGTATTTTATTTTTTTAAGTCGAAATTGAGGCGCCGCGATCCGCTGCCGTCGTTATCCACGATGTCTGCCTGAGGGATCTGGATGATTTGATTAGTGAACAGCCTTCAGAAGGTCCGCTTTTGCCTCTTTCATTCCATTTTCGAACAGGATGAGAAACCGGCTTTTTTTGCACCGGCATAATAGGGCCGCACACAACCGTCGCATGATGATTAAACGGTCTGTAATTTTATCCTTGATTTTGTATTAATGACAGCGTTATAGAATACATATCGCAAGATCGAGAGGGTCGCGGTGAAACCCCGGGAAAATATATTCCGGATCAGGGAGCGCGCCTCAACTGACAATCGAATTGCCGCAGCGATAGTTGCACTACACTCCATACACCGGCATCTCCACCAGATCTCAACTCCTGTTTGCTTCGCCAAATTTGATTTCCCATAGCAATCTGTTCGTTCGCAGCTGACTTGAATACCGCCGGAGCCGCTTTCATTCGATACACTGTGAAATTCGAAAACCGGC
>JBDNAO010000110.1:0-2836 GCA_039768375.1 Desulfobacterales bacterium
GATCGGGAACATCAAGGTCGCGAGGAACCAACGCGGGGTAGCACCGGCGGTGACGATGTCGTTGGCGTTGACCAGCACGGCGTATTTGCCGATGCCCTCCGTGGCAAAGGTGATCGGGTCCGATTTAAGAACCAGCACCTCATCCTCCCGGATGTCGACGGCTGCGGTATCCTCGCCAATGCCCGGCTTGGTCAACACGGCAGGATCGTCGAAGCCGAATTGAACCAGGAATTCCTCCAGCAGATCATTGGGGAGTTTCCCGCCGGGCAGGGGCCGTCCGCGTCGAACGATTTTCCGTATGTCGGCCAGGTGTTCGACGGTAAAGTCGCTCGGGACGCCTTCCCCGGCTATCGGCAGGTGGTTGTCGAGCAGAACGGTGATGGCGCCGGCCCGATTCCCGGCCTCGATGTCGAGCGGGTAGTCACCGACCATCAGCACTTCTTCCACCGCAACGTCAAGACGGCGCGCTGCCAGCTGAATCCCGTCGCCGCTTGGCTTGGGATCGACCGGTTCGTCCCGTGAAACGATTATGTCGAAGTCGGCGACGTCGATCCGTTTGAAGTTGCGCAGGGCGCGCAGAACCGATTGGTGACTGTTGCGGGTGACGATTCCCAGCCGCACCCCGACATTATGCAGGTGGCGGACAAGCTCTTCGGCACCGTCGTTCGGCTTGGCTTCCGCTGCGGCGGCCAGTTCGAATCGATCGACCGCTGCGAGGGCTTTTTGGCGTTCGTCCGCTGACGGCAGCGTTTCGATGTATTCGAGTAGATAGCTACCCTCGGGGCAACCGATCCGGCGCTTGATGACGTTGAGGTCGAGCGATTCCGGCCGGGTGAGGGTGCCGTCGAAGTCGAACAGAACGGCACGGATGTAACGGGGCTTTTTTTTCATCTCGGGACCATGCGGTTTCGATCGCCTCGGGAGCGACGCGTGCCATTACCCGAAACGAGGTTCTGAATACGGAATTTATGATACGCTATCACGGTCAAATGTCAAATGGCGCCGGGCCTTCGCAGCTATTCTCGGTGGAAATCAGGACCAATATTATGGCTGATCGATAACAGCCGGGATCATCAGCTCTCAATGTAATGAAAGCCGATACAGCATGAAGATCCTGCTCATTTATCCCTATTTTCTCGAAGAACGTGTGCACGTCGAGGAGATCCGCGTATTGCCGCAGGGGATTTTTTTCGTGGCGGCACTTTGCCGGCAGCACGGCTACGACGTCGAGATATTAAACTGGTACGACATCCACCGCAGGCCGCAAGAGATTCGGGAGACGTTGAAGAAAATAAGGCCGGATGTCATCGGGTTTTCGATTCTGCACGCCAACCGGTGGGGCGGAATCGATATCGCCAAGATTGCCCGCGAGATCGACCCGGCCGTGCACATTGTCTTCGGCGGCATCGGAGCCACCTATTTGTGGGAGCATTTGCTGGCCAACTTTGCCGACATCGATTACGTCGTGTTAGGGGAAGGGGAGGCCGGCTTCCTTGAACTTATCCGCTGCCTGGAATCCGGCCGGGTAAAAGACATACCGGCCATCGGCGGCCTCGCGCTGCGGCGCGACGGCGGGCCGGCCTGCACCGAACCGGCCCAACCGGTGGCCAGCCTCGACACCCTGCCCAACCCGGCCCGCTTCTTTACCTACCAGCACGTTTCACTCACCCGCGGTTGCCCCGGAAACTGCACCTTCTGTGGTTCGCCCGGATTCTGGCATCGCAGGGTCCGCTTTCATTCCGCCGCGTATTTTGTGGAACAGCTGGAACTCTTGAACCGGAAGGGCGTGCGCCATTTTTTCTTTTGCGACGATACCTTCACCGTTAACAGCCGCAAGGTTATCGAGGTGTGCCGTCTGATCCTCGAGTGCGGTCTCGACATCACCTGGCAGGCCATATCCCGGGTCGATATGATCAACGAGGAGATCCTTTACTGGATGCGCAAAGCCGGCTGCATCCAGATCAGCTTTGGTGTGGAAAGCGGGTCGGAGAAGATCCGGCGTCTGCTGAACAAAAGCTTCACCGCCGCTCAAGTCGAGCGAGCCTTTTCCTTGACAACCCGTTACGGCATTTTGTCCCGGGCCTACTTCATCTATGGCTGCCCGGGCGAGAGCCGTGAGACGATTCAGGAGTCGATCGAGCTGATGCGCCGTATCAAACCGCTCGGGGCCGTCTTCTACATTCTCGACCTTTTCCCCGGAACGGCTCTTTACGACGCTTATCGGCGGCTCTTCGGCGTAAACGACGACATCTGGCTCGAGCGCATCGAGGACATCCTCTACTTCGAAACCGATCCGAATCTGAATCGAGACCAGGTGTTGTCCTTCGGCCGCATGCTGCGGACCGCTTTCCACGAAAATTTACCGGATTTTGTGCGGTCCCTCGATCTGGTGGAGCGGAAAGATCTCTACCGGCTGCATGCCGATTTTCTATCCCGCCTGGCCATGACTTTCGACCAGGGGGATTACGCCGCCGTCGAGGCCATTCCGACCAAACCGCAGCTGGCCAAGTTCCTGTACCGCAAAGCACTAAGCTATCATCCAGATCCGCGGGCGTTCCTGGGTCTGGGGATTTTGCTTCAGAAGGCCGGTCGGCACGATACCGCACGTGACATCCTCCAGGAAGCCGTTCGGCATTTCCCCGACCACGACCATCTCAACATCTCTCTGGGCATCAGTCTCCTGAATTTAAGGCAATTCGACAGCGCTCTGACCCGACTGCTTCCTTTTCAGAACGACCGGCAGGTGATGCGGTTTATTCTGGATTGCTACCAGTCCCTCGGCGATCGTGAATCGGCCGCAAGGTGCCGCGACAGGCTGCAGGAGCCTTCAAGCGGA